>NZ_JBPBBA010000047.1:0-24713 GCF_050896395.1 Nioella aestuarii
AACTCAATCAAGGATGAGCCAGAGCCTCCAAAACAAAACCCGCTCTGATGTCCCAAATTATCTGACGACGGACACTCAACAAAGTGCCGTTGCCATTCCGCGTTGGCCAATGAGGCGAAGTTCGTCGCGTCTGCCCGCTTCAGCCCAGCAACCTTGAGCTCATCACCACCCCGGACGGTCACGACGACGGAAGGCTGTCCCAGCGTCTTGGTCACCCGCACGGGGTGTGTCATTTGGGAGAACGGTACCTGCCTGGGCGTCCTAGCAAGCACCTCTAACCCAGTATCTGAAAGCGCTAGACCTCTATACCGGTGCCCCAGCAGACGCAGAAACAGGCCAGCTAACCTGCTTCGCGCTACCTGCCTTGGCCCTCGTGATCAAACTGCTTGCGTTCTGCCCCTAGCGAAATTTCTACAGAAAAATCAGACGATAGAAAGGCAAGCCCTGCGAAGCGGGACCCTAAATATCACCTACGTGGCTGCAATCTATCTGCCTCAGGCGGCGCTCTTCCTAAACTGGGGGGTACCCCGCCCTAAGCATGGGCATTGGACCGCAAAACCGCCAGCGCGCCCCCGGTCTACCGTGTCTCACAAGCTATTTGGCTTCATTAAGTGGCACTTTGTACCGATACTGTGTTGGCTCAAGGTCTTCTTCCTCCGGAACCCAACCCTGAATCACCTGGACCTTTCCGCCAGAAGCCACCGGCGAGCCATTCGGACCCGACACTTGGATTTCATAGACAATGAAGAGATCCGTGATTGCGGATGGTTCACGCGCCGCGATGACCTCGCCCACTGTCAGATTGACAACGGATGCCGCGCCCCTTGTGCCCTTTACCTCGACCCGACGCTGTTTGACCCCCTGTTTGGAGCAAAGTAGGTCATATGGGTGGTTTCCGGACACATCGTCCACGTGGTAACCGTGTCGTTCATAAGCCTTTGTCGCAACCTCCATTGCGCGCAGCTCGATGGCTCGGCGAACCTTCGGGTCCGTTTCATATCCTTGGCTTGTCGATCCCGTCCGTTTTCGCTTTCGCTCGACTGCTTTCGCGAATTCATCACGAAGCGGCGTTCGTCTCTCATCACCCGGCTTCCACGCAACCAACGCTCCAAGGTTTTCGGGAAGCGGATCGAGCAGGTCTAGTGGGTCGAAGGTGAACTTGACTGGGCGCGATGAACTCCGGTCGGGCTCTGGGCTAGCCAGCCTACCTGCATACACGAACTTCTGCGTAACACCTTTAATCTTCGCCACTTCGCGAACAAAAAGCAGTGGAACCGCCTGTTCCTGTATGATTTTGCGAATCCACTTGGAGTTGAGGGTGTTCTGATTCTGACTTTCCCAGAAGAAGAGGCCGTCCTCAAAGTAATCATTGTAGGCGACGGCTGGATCAGCTTTCTCCTTATTGAGTGTCACGAAGAAGGGAATGTAATCGTAGCGATCCCGCGGGTACCAGCCTTCGCGACTGGTAGCGAGATCAGGTGCATCAAATAGCTCTGCCAACTCGGCTCGACTGTACCCTTTACCTATCTTGAGAAGATCCGGTGAAATCGTCATGTCGCTGGCCTAACGTTTTGAAAGACAGTGACGCCAAGCATGTTGCGGAGAGGAACAAGATGCTTAGGCAGTTCGCCCTCAAGGACGAGGACAGATTCGACGGAAGCTTGGTCTTTTTCAACTAACTGAGTAGCGGCCATCACAGCCTTGTATTTCACACACTGAAAGAGGCCACGAACGATGTCCGGCTCACCTGAAATATGCGACTTTACTTCCGCTGCAATCCACCGTTCAGGCAGAGAAAAGGACACATCCAACGCGTCTCCAGAAAGGAGACGTTGCTCTGTTTGACCCTTCGGTGAACTTGCCGGAAGACCGATCAAAGTTGGGTTCTGCGCCACATACTCTTTAAGTAATTTGTGCGCGTCACTTTCCCCGCCTCCGAATGCCCTAGTCTCAGCCAGAACCCTGGAAAAATCATCAGAAACCGGTTCGAGAGAGAGGTATTCAAGCACTTCTCTCCATTTGTCATACAGGTAAACTTTCTGGAGCTCGGCCTGAACGATCTCCTTCTGACGGAGCTTTGGCAGCTTCTTAAAGTCTTCAGGAACTACCCCAGAGTAACTCTCTTTGTTTAAGAACCACCCTATACCCTCGCCAGGCATTCCATCGCTCTTGTTAATGACGATGCACTGAATTGGGGGAATCTCGTTGTTCAGCTCATCGGACAACTCCTGTAGCGTCTGCCCAATACTGCCTAACACGTAATTTAAGTTTCGTGGGTTCGGCATGCCAAGTTCTTCGGCCAAATCTGAATAGTAAATAGTCTTTCTAGCCTCAGCCTGGCGAACAAGAATTGGAAATGCACGACGAGCACGCTCTTGATACAATTTGTCGCCATGAATTGACGCTGCTGTTGCTCCGGTTTCTGCCATTCCAACTTTACCTTGCCTGTTTGGGTTCAACTTGGCGTGATGGTTGCTGAACTGAAGGCCAGTATTCAGCATATGTTTGCGTAGCTCCTTGCTACCTGTGAAACGCCTTCAAACCAAGCACACCCCACCCCATGAACGGCTTTTTCGAAGACAAGGTGTCGGCGCTCTCCCGGTCCACCCTCTCTCTCGGTCTTGTTTGACCCATTGTAGAGCTTCGCAGCGTCAGTCCGCGGCGGTTGAGTAACTCTAAGATTTCGGAGGAAGTATCTCTTTAGCCGGTGATCCAAAGGATGCGTTCACGTGCGCGCACGCGAAGGCGGCTTTTTCTGTCAGCACCTAAATTCCGAATTTTGGCCACCATTATTCCGAAATCCTGCTGCCTTCATGGCGTCAGTTCGGAAGGAAGACGCGTCCAAAGCCCCGTATTTTCGGCGCAAATCTCAAGGAGAACGCTGAAATGACCGCTGCACAAAGAACATCTGACCTTGCGGGTGCCTCCCCCTCAGCTGGTACGACCGTAAGGACGACTCTAGCTTCAAAAGAGAAGCGCGCATCAGCCCTGCGAGCTGCGAAGGACCAAAGCCAGGCTTTCTCTTCCCAAGACCAGGAACGCGCTGCGTCCAATCTTCATCTGCTTTTGCAAGAGGTCAGCAGGTCGCGCGGTCTGACGAAGCGTGAGGTTGTGGTCGAGGCGGGCCTTGGTGGCGGCGTCAAAACGGACTCAACCAAGCGCTTGGATACCTACACGCTGCCTGAGGGTGCAAACGAAGCGCGTAAGAAACGGCTCGCCAAGAAGCCAGGGAAATACTTCGAGATCGCAGAGGCGATTGCAATTCTACTCAATGAACCCGCTGCGCCGTTTATCTGTCAGGTCTTTGAAGGCTGCACGTTCGGAGCAGATCACCAGTTCCTTACGAGCTGGGAGGAAGAAAAGTGGGCACGCTTGGCGCAACAGCTTCGAATGATGGGGCTGGCAGTGGCGCGGCAAACAAAGGTCGATGCATATTGGTCAGAAGCCAACAAGAGGAATGGAATTCACGACTACAGAAACGATCGGCTTCTATTCGCGGCACAGGCGATTGACTCTACTGATTGCTCAACTGGTCTCGCCGGGTACACAGCTCACCCTGCAGATATTCCACCTGTTCCATCCGTCTTGCTAGGCACGAAGTTTTTAGCCAGGGAAAGTTTTGCGCGACTTTGCTTGAGCGATGGTGAGGAAAAGGAAGTCGTTTGTGCGATCATGCTTGAGGTCCGACTGGCCCTAGCGCCTGTTGGTCGAACCGGCGAACCAGGGCCGATGCTCGAATTCCGCAGCAGTCTCAACGTGATGAACAGGAATGATGGCGAAACAATAATCACAGGTGCCTACTTCGATGAAGTAGATGGGGCTCTAGAGATCAGTGGAACCGATGTGGCCGGTGGAATTGATCCGGTCGTTCGAATTGAGGGGCTTGAGTTGCCTGAAGCCCCCTACCGCTACGAATGTGGGCACGAATGCTGGACGTGGGAAGAAATCAATCCCGGTCTCTTGCAGGAGCTCTTTGGCGACTGGGAGAACCCGCTAGAGATGACCTACACTCGGTCCATGACGGGCGCAAAGGCCATTCCGCCTAGCCGGTTCGAAGCCGGTTCAGCAGCATTCGTTCTCAACGCTCATCTTCTAACCCACGCCCTTGAGGCGGAGCTTTCAGAAGCTTGCAGGGACAGGACCAATTTGCTTGCTCAGTTTTGCGACGCTGTCGACGAGCAGATACTGAGAGCTGAGGCGGACGCAGAAACTCGCTGGCGCAACATGCATGTTTGAAAGCGCTTCACTCATCTTGGTGGGCGCATCTGTTCTTGGGCCGCTTGAACATGTGCAAGAACAATGGTCCGCGACCAGGAAAACTGTTCTCGGTCACACCGTTTCAGCATGACCTGGCCAGAAAGAAGATGCATTTTTGAACCTCAAGTTCCTGATAAGTCTCTGATATTGATTGTAATTTCGGGATTATGACTTACTTTGAGGTGAGGCCAAATGGAGGTCTCTATGACAAAACTACACTTCACCAAGCGCGCGATCGAAGCGCTACCCTACACCCAACGCGGACAAAAACTGTACCGGGATACCACGCTTCGTGGCCTTGGGGTCCGGGTTGGATCCAACTCAAAAGTCTTCTTCGTGGAAGGTCAGGTCAATCGGCGCACGCGACGCGTGACACTTGGTCGTGCAGATGTTCTAAGCGTCGAAGAGGCAAGGCGTCGTGGTTTGTCGGCGCTCAGCGAGATGGCCGGCGGTGTCGATCCGAACCAAGAAAAACGACGCGTGGCACAAGAAGCCATCACACTCGCCCAGGCCTTCGATCGGTTTTTTGAGGCCAGAACCTCAATGGCAAGCAGCAGTATCGATGCTTACCAACGCTCGCGAGACCTTTACCTGCAAGACTGGAAACGCACACCGATAACTTCCATCACTCGGCAGATGGTTCTGAAGCGGCATCAGCGTATCGCAAAAGAACACGGGCAGGTCACCGCGAACAACGCGATGCGCCACCTGCGGTCGGTATACAATGTAAACGCTGCCGCTTTCGACGAATTTCCGCCCAACCCGGTTGCCATCCTCACGCAAGCTCGCGCTTGGTTTCCCGAACGCCGCCGGCGCGGTGCGGTTCCTGCGCATGAACTGCCAGCTTGGTGGGATGCTGTGATGGTTGAACCGAGCTATTCCCGCGATTTTCTGTTGCTCGCTCTCTTTACAGGGATGAGGCGTAACGAGATCGCGAGTCTGCGGTGGGAATACATCGATCTTGCAGAACGAGCGCTGCACATTCCGAAGACGAAAAACGGTGACCCGCTCGATCTGCCGCTGGCTGGTTTCATAGTCGAGTTGCTGAGTAAGCGGCTAAGCGAAACTGGCAACTCACCTTGGGTCTTTCCAAGCAGCGGAAAAACAGGGCACCTCGTCGAAACCAAAAAGTTTACGGCGCGCGTTACACAGCGGTCTGGCGTAGCTTTCAGTTTGCACGACCTCCGCCGCACCTTCGTCACCATCGCCGAGAGCCTCGATGTACCGCACTACGCGCTGAAGCGCTTGCTGAACCACCGCCTTTCTGGCGATGTGACAGCCGGCTACATCGTGAGCCAGCCCGAGCGGCTTAGAGGTCCGGTCGAAGCTGTGGCTAAACGCATTCTGCAGCTGGCCGAAGAACCCAGCCAGAGTGAGAACACGGCAGCATAAGCACACATTCCCTGTGCCCAGAAAAGTCCGCCCTGGCGGTCAAAATTGTATGCGATGAGCGCGCGAACGTACCGAAAAACGTTTCCGAATTCCTTCTCCAGAATTTCCGAAAACTACAGGGCATCTCTAGAACCTTCCGGAATGCTGCTCGAGGGTCGAACGACCATCCTTCTCCTTGTCGAGCAATTCGCTTGATGCGGTGCCGCCAATCACGTCGCCGCCAATCAAATCCAAGGAGAGACAAAATGGAAAATCGAAATCTGAATTACCCACTTCGGTCGAAGGGGCTACTGGCACCTGAGCCAAAAAACGGTGTCGTATCTCGAGAGCCGCTGCCACTTCTCAGTACTGAGGCGCTTGCCACCATCACCGATACCTCCAAGAGCACTTGGGAAAAGATGCGCATGCGTGGCGAAGGCCCGCCATACATCAAGGTGCGGAACCTCGTTTGGTACCGCTGGGCCGATGTAGAGGCCTGGCTCGCGGCACATGAAGTCTCGAACCAGGGAGGCGTGTGATGTCGGCAAGGCAACACAAAATGAACCTTGGCGCGGACAGTGCAGCCGGAGGAGCATCATCCATACCTGGGCTCGATACCTTTGTTTTCGAGATCGCTTCCCTTTGCAGAACAGATGCATTCGCAGCCTATCGGAAGTCGAGTAAGCAGAAGTATCGCCGCGTGAACAAAGAGATCACGATCAATGTGGTGCGTGCGCATCTTGATGGCTCCGCGCCCATCGCTTGCTACGGTGTCATCACTGATCAAGTACATACCGCAGTTCTAGACTTTGACGACCACGACAAGTCGCTCGCTTGGAGTGATTTGCAGGCGGCCGCGAAGCCAATTGTCGACGCACTAAAGGACAAAGGGCTCAATCCGCTTTGCTGCCGGTCAGGCGGAGGCGCAGGTCTTCACATATGGCTGTTCTGGAATGACCCACAACCTGCTGGTTTGGTGAAGCAGTTCCTGCACCATGTGATCGAAACGCAAGGGTTCCAGCATGGAACAGGTGGAGTCCAAAAGAAGGAGATCGAGGTCTTCCCAAAGAATGATGCCGTGGGAGCAGATGGCTATGGCAGCGCGGTTGCACTGCCCTATAGCCGGTCGTCGATTCCGCTGGGGGATGACCTCGAACCTATCGCATGGGCTGAATTCATTTTGCCGAATTTGCAGGAGCTGTTCTGCCCCAAAGTCTCGGAAGTATTCACACTTCCCAAAACACCGTCACAGTCAGCGAAAACACCTCGCTCGCACAGTGCTGCCATTAGATTCAGCGGCGAAGTTCTGCCGGGAGATGACGAAGAAGTCCGGGCAGCGCTCAAAGTAATAGATGCTGACGACTACGAGGTGTGGACTAAGGTCGGCCTAGCGACGAAACAAAGTCTTGGCGACGGCGCGTTCGACATTTGGGACGAGTGGTCCAGTAAGTCTGCCAAGTATGATGGCAGTGATGAATGTCGCAAAGTTTGGGACAGTTTCACACCTAACGGCGACTTGACCATCGGCACGGTTTTTCACCTGGCGCAGAAGCAGGGATGGGAAGGCCCGAAGAATGCTGTAATCCGCGAACTTAATGCCCGGTTTGGCATTTGGACCCACGGGTCTACGACACGGATCATCGTCAAGCAGCCTGCGACCGGTGAGGTTCTTACCACTTTGGCCAAGACCCCGTTCTTCGATCGCATGAAACCAGAGAAGTTTCCCAGGAAGGATGAAAGCGGAGACGTAAAGTGGATTCCGAAAGCACCGTACTGGATCGAGCACCGCTATGCTGCTCACTATCATGAAGTGATCTTCGATCCGACAAAAGCCCCGGGCCACAATGGGAAAAGCTGGAATATGTGGCAGGGCTTTGCCGTGCAGCCTCAACCAGGGGAATGGAACCTTCTGCGCACCCACATCCTGGAAAACATCTGCAGCGAGAACGAAGAGCACGCGGATTGGTTGCTGAACTGGATGGCTTTGGGGCTTCAAAGACCCGGCCTAGTCATTGGTACAGCTCCTGTACTGCGAGGAGCTCCAGGCACTGGAAAAGGCGTGCTTGCTAACGCTTACGGTCATCTCTGGGGCGCTCACTACGTGTCGATAACAAAAGATGACCACGTGAGTGGCCGCTTCAATCAGCACCTCGAGGCGCGAAGACTGGTCTATGTGGATGAAGCCATGTTTGGTGGGGACCGGAAAAACGCAGGTGTTATCAAAACCATGCTGACCGAGCCGCGTATCATGATCGAGCGGAAGGGCGTGGACCCGGTTTGGCTCGAAAATCACATGATCTTCATCGTAACCTCGAACGAGAAGTCTGTGGTTCCGGCTGATATCGGCGATCGTCGTTGGCAGGTTCTTGAAGTTGCGGACACCCACCGCGAGGACATCCCGTACTTCGAAGCGATCATGGCGCAACTACGTTCGGGCGGATACGAGGCGATGATGCATGATCTGTTGCAGCGCGATATTTCTGTGGGACCGGACCCTCGCAAGACGATCCGTACACCAGAGCTGTTCGACCAGATCATTCAGGCTCAAGGTCCAGTGGAGCGGTACCTCTATCAAGTTCTCGACGCGGGCTATCTTCCGCAGCCAGATGCTCCGGGAAATGGGCCGGGTATCACAACCATCGCCGCCATGTATGCAGACATGAGAAGGACCCAGCCAAATGCACACTACATCCAACAGACGCTGTTTGGGCGAACGATAAGCAAACTGTTCCCTGGCGTAACAAAGGTGCAAAGTGGGCAGTTCATCACAGGACGCGATTCCTTGGGACAGCTACTTACAGAGCGGTCCACCCGGTACCATTTTCCACCACTGCCCCGGTGCCGCCGGGCGTTTGAGGCATACATCGGACAGGAGATCCCGTGGTCGAATGAAGTATCGGAATGGCAAGGCGATATTGATCCCGGATACGATTACTCATCAACCTCAGATGGGGGACCAGAACCACCCTTCTGATATGGGTGAAATAGGCTAACGGGGGCGGGTAAACACCGCCCCTTTTACTTTTTGAGCAGCAAACAACCATTTTGCCAATAATACCAATACATCCCATAGAGGTGGTGCTGTTCTCTTAATGCTCCGATACGGAATGGTCGGGGATTCCTGCTCACACCGTGATCCTTACATCTACTGAGAATTTCTATGCTGGCCTGCGCCGCAACTCTCCAACCATTGGCGGATGCCGTTCAGCTGCGTATTAGTGTCGTCAGCGGTTATGCTTTCAAGATCAGTCAGCGCATCGCCTATGGTACGCCCAGCCTCCACACCTTCGCGCCCGAGCAGTCGGTTGTGCAGCCAGGTCTCAAGTGCCTGTCGAAGCTCGGGCCTTAGTACATCCGGCTGTTCGAGAAACACGATGCGCCGCCCCAGCTCGCGCAGGCGGTCATCTTCAAAGGTTTCAACCAGTTCCGCGCGTTCTGGCCAGGTCGCTCCGTGAAACGAGAGCATGCGCTCCTCGTCAGCCCGGCTAGGAAACCCTTCATACATCCGCGCCTCGACCACCTCTTGGGCCGGCCAAGGCGCGTAACGCTGGGCCAGGGCTGCACCCACCCGCGCTGCAAAAGGACCATCCTGGACGATCTCAGAGGCTCTACGGGTGATCTCCCCATCCGGCACACCGTAATCAGGTCCAAGTCCGTAATCGACTACAGCCGGCATCTTGTTGGATGTGACGATTCGAATGGCCCTGTCGGGCCCTTGCATGGCTTTTTTCAGGTCTCCGACATCCATTTGCAGAACCGGGGCAGGGTCTTTTGTCAGATCGAAAACCCCGAGCATGGTCGGGTTGTCGTGGCTCTGTCCGCAGCCCACCACCGGCAGTACGGTCGGTCGACCCATGTGGTACTCGACCAGACATAAAGGCTGACCCGACAGCACCCGCGCCTGCACCTCGGACTTGTCGACCAGGGGCATCAGGGAAGCCCACACAGCCAGCGCGCGGTCGCGAATCAGGCGGGCCATGTGGATGGTTGCCTCGACGTCCGCCAATGCATCGTGAGCATTCTCGTGCGCAAATCCGTTGGCAGGCGCCAGCATGTCGAGTTTCAATGTGGGCCGTTCGTTGTGGTTGATGGGCACTGTGATGGCGTTGGGTGCCAGCGCTGCCGCTGCCTGCGTCAGGCGCAGCACATCTGCCCTCTGATTACCGTTCGTGTTGGTCAGGTAGATCGGCTGCAGGGTCTGATAGAACGCTTGCCGCAGCAGCGGTTCGTCGAAGGCCAGCGTGTTGTATCCGGTGAAGATCGCCGGCGACCATTCGCGAAGCTTCAGAGCGATGGTCTGCATGGCGTCATAGTGGGTTGGTAGACTTAGGTCCGTCAGCATCGCTGGCGTCACCCTTGTGGCCAGTAGGGCGCCAGGGGCAGGGACGACATGAGGCAGCAGGCGGCAGCGGATTTCGAAGCGGTCGAGTTCGTTCATGTCGTCATCCGTCCAGATCGCCGCAAACTGCAGGATCTGGTCGAACGTGGTGTCCGTGCCGGTGGTTTCAGTATCGTAGAAGACGTACGCCATGCGTGCATCCTACCGAAACTCACCTGTGAAGCTGAAGTCTTTTGCAACGCTTCACAGATGAGCCGCAGCGGCTGCCTGAAAGACCTTCAAGTCGAAAAGTCAGCAATTATCGTTCCGATTGAACCGCCGAGCTCTTGAAGAAAGCGGCTTGATTCCATAGCGTTGAAGTACGGAGATGGCGTCTCCCTGCTTCCCCTCTGACCAGCGATCCCGCGAGGTGAGTTCCACGCAAACGGTTTTGACCAAGGATAAGACATTGAGCACTGCGTCGCACTACAGGCAAATTGCCGAGCTACGGCTGCTAGTTGGCGCTTTGGGAGAGCGTGATAACTACGGCTGGTGGCCCACTTCCTTCTTTTCACAGTCAGCAAAAATGTTTTTGGAGCCAGTCTTTCCGAGAACGTCGATCCTGGCGCAGTATCACGGAATCTTGGAGGCGGCTCGACGCACCCATGATGAACACCTGAGTGCGGGTAGCTTTCACACTTTTCGACTTCCTGAAGAAGTTGAACAAGATATCCAAAACGTCATCGCATCTCTGTTGCCGGATGAGATTGATGGTCTCCTAGCTCACGATCGGGACTCTCGTTTAGAGTCTCTTCGGGTCTTTGCCGACACCCAAACCGAAAATGCGGAGGGACCATTTCTCTGTGGTAACGCCGAGGACGTCTTATCTGGATCAGCGCTTCCAAAATTGGCGTCAATCTATCACGGAGCATTTGAACGAGGCACGCACTCCTACCCATATTTCGAGGTGAGCTCGTAATGGAGAGTGCTCCTTATACAACGCAGCTCCAAGCTGGCCTCGGTTTGGTCGAGGAGACAAAAGAGCTCCTGGAAATATGGCAACCCGGAATGCGCTCTTCAGCGCTATACGAGACTGCACTTTCTTCGGGTCGATTTCCAAACGTCACCGCTCGTCGCCTAAGAAACATCGTGGCAGAGTGTTTTGCGCCACGCTACCTGAGGGGTGACGGGCAAACGGCGCGTCTTCTTAAGACTTTGCGTCATCAGCTTCCGAGTGACGCGTTCCTACAGCTGCTCTTCCTGTACACCTGCCGTGCCAACCCAATCCTCGCAGACTTTGTCCGCGACGTTTACTGGGCGCGCTACGAAGGCGGTTATGACGCGATTTCAAGCAATGACGCACGGCATTTTGTCGAGCGCGGCATCGACGACGGCAAGACTTCAAAGCGTTGGTCGGAAAGCACTGTACGTCGTGTTGCAGCTTACCTTACAGGCTGTTGCGCAGACTTTGGACTCCTCCAAGCTGGTATGAAATCAACCCGGCAAATTCTTCCTTTTCGAATAGCGCAACCTGTCACTGCCTATCTGGCGTATGATCTTCATTTTCTAGGGATGGGCGACAACACCGTACTGTCGCATGAGGACTGGGGGCTTTTTGGCCTGTCTCGTGAGGATGTGGCCCAGGAGCTGAAACGAGCATCGCTTCAGGGCAACCTAGTCATTCAGAGCGCAAGCGACATTGTGCGTATCAGTTGGACGTTCCCTGACATGGAGGCGCTTTGCAATGGCCTCACTTAGAGCAGATTTTGATGAGCTTCGCGAACGGATTCGCCATGGGCGTGAGCTCGGACACGCGAGCTTTGAGCCCGTCTATTACCTTGTTTTTCCTCCTGAAAGCATTCTTGAGGTAAAGCGGCAAACGCCTGCATGGGAAGCGAAGCTACATCAAGAGGGTTGGGACGTTCAGCTGTTCTCAATCTCGGAGCAGCTTTGGGACCTGTTGAAGCAAGATCCGTTCTGGCCACTGTGGGTAGCACAGGATGAGAAATCCCCGACTGACTGGAAAAAGACCAACGATGCTCTTGCTGCACGGGCTAGCGCGGAAGACGGTCTTCTTCAACGACTTGAAAGAAAGCTCAGCGAGCTTGATGGCAATGAAAACGCGCTGTTGATCGTGACGGATTTAGAGGCGTTGCATCCGTTTCTGCGTATCGGTTCAATTGAGAGTAAGTTGCAGGGCAGTTTTCATGTGCCGACGATCTTTCTCTATCCGGGAACGCGTACAGGAAAGACGAGGCTTAGGTTTCTTGGGTTTTACCCAGAGGACGGCAACTATCGCTCCATGCACGTGGGCGGATAACAATTATTGAGAGCACAACGCATGAGCATTCGCAGTCTGTTCGACCCATCTCGCGACATCAATCGGACGATTGAGAAAGTCATCAGCTACGGCGCTGACGAAGAGAGGCGCCTGAAGGCTGAAATATCTGAATACGTTGTAACTGAAAGTATTGAGGAGCAGTTCCAAAAACTGCTCGATCAAATGCAACGTGCGATGGAAGCGGGCGGCGAAAACGAAGTTGGCGTATGGGTTTCTGGCTTCTACGGATCGGGCAAAAGCTCTTTTACAAAGTACCTGGGCCTTGCCTTCGACAATCAGAAGACAATCGACGGAGTCCCATTCCTAACTCACCTGCAAGATCGCCTCCACAAGCCGCAGACCAAAGCTCAGCTCAGTACCATCGCGCAGAGATTTCCGGCAGCTGTCGTGATGCTAGACCTAGCTAGTGAGATGCTCGCTGGGGCGACGATGGAGGATGTTTCGAGCGTCCTCTACTACAAAGTTCTTCAGTGGGCAGGTTACTCACGGAACCTGAAGGTTGCCGCTTTCGAGCGGAAAGTTGAAGCGGACAATCGGACCGAAGAGCTTCATAAAAAGGTTTCCGAGGTGATGCCGGGTGCCACTTGGAAGCGGATACAAAATGATCCGCTTGCTATTGACGCGCTAATTCCGCGCATTGCGCACGAGATGTACCCAGAGCTCTTCCCCGAGGCTTCTTCTTTTAGCTCGAACATTGAAGACTTCCTTCAGTTCGAGAATCAGCGTGTCCAAGAGATGATTGATATTGTGCGCCAAAAGAGCGGCAAGCAAAATATCATCTTCATCGTCGACGAAGTTGGTCAATATGTCGCATCGCGGGACAACTTGATCCTAAATCTCGACGGGCTTGCGAAGAACTTCAAGAGGCTGGGCGACGGTAAGGTTTGGATCATCTCGACGGCGCAACAAACGCTTACTGAGGATGACCCCCGAGCTAGTCTCAACTCACCTCAGCTCTTCAAACTAAAGGATCGGTTTCCTATTCAGATCGATCTAGAGTCCAGCGATATCAAGGAAATCTGTTATCGACGGCTACTTGGTAAGTCAAACGACGGTGAAAAGCAGCTCGCCAAACTCTTTGATCAGCAAGGTCAAGCGCTGCGACAGAACACCCGGCTAGAGAATGCGAAGTACTACGACGCGGACTTCACCCGCGACACTTTCGTTCAACTCTACCCCTTCCTGCCTGCTCACTTTGAAATCCTTCTTCACCTACTTGGAGCGCTAGCGAAGTCGACAGGTGGCGTTGGGCTGCGTTCAGCCATCAAAGTTGTCCAAGACATCCTTCGTGGTGAGGGGGGGACAACTGCACTTGCGGATCAACCCGTAGGGTCGCTCGCCACGACGGTCACGCTGTATGACGAGCTCGAGAAGGATATTCGAAGAGCCTTCGCTCCGGTTCATCAAGCGGTCGGCAAAGTTCAAATTCGGTTTCCAGATCAACCTCTTCACCAAGATATCGCCAAATCTATTGCCGTATTGCAGATACTGGGGAACCTACCAGTCACGCTTCAGAACGTTGCCAGTTTGATGCACTCCTCGGTCATGGCTCCGTCAAAGTTCGAGGAGGTCAAAGCAGCCGTGGAAGAGATGGTGCGGGACCCGTTGGTGCCGCTCGGCGATAAAGATGGCACGCTTGTCTTCTTGAGCGAGAAGCTGCGCGATATCGAGCAAGAGCGTAGCGGACTGGCGCTTCGTTCTGTCGATGTTCGGCGTATCTTCAACGATGGTGTCCGTGAAGTCTTCGATCCTCTACCCAGGGTCAACTTTCACGGAACTCTTGCAGTTGCTGCGGGCATCAAGGTTCAGAGTGGAGGCTCAGTGACGAGCCTTGCTGGAGAGCAAAACGCCATTCAGACAGTCGTCGAGTTCGTTGCATCCGACGACTACGAAACGGCCCAGACCCGCCTAGTTGACGACTCACGAAGCCATGCGTCCCGCAATGTCATCGCTCTAATGACGAGGACAACGCTTGAACTGGACGACCTCTGCAACGAGATCTTCCGCTGTCAGCGGATAACCGAACTTCATCGAAACGACGCCGATCAGGAGATCAGGGACTATTGCAGAGCACAACAAGATCGCGCTGCAAGGCTGGCGGCAGAACTCAAGTCGAAACTTAAGACTGCTCTTCAGGGGGGGTCTTTCATCTTCAGGGGACAGCGCACTGCTGTATCTGCGCTGCATGCCGACCTCTTAGAGGCGTCAAAGAAAATACTCTCCAGCGCAGCAGCCCAAGTGTTCGATCGTTATGGTGAAGCACCTGTTCGAGCCAACACAGATAATGCTGAGAAGGTTCTTAAGCTTGCTAATCCAGCGGCGATCACAAGTGCCCTAGACCCGCTCGGGCTTGTTCAGGTGAAAGCTGGTCGTCCGTCGTTCAAGACTGACGAAAAGGCTCTCGTGAGCATCCGTGACTACATTGATCGGCATGGAAGCGCGGTCGGGAAGCGGCTTCTTGAGCATTTCAACGCCGACCCGTTCGGGTGGTCGCAGGACACAACCCGGTACATTCTCGCCGTTATGTTACTGGCTGGCGAGATCAAACTCACGGTCTCAGGGCGCGAGGTTACAACTGCTGGACCGCTTGCGATTGACGCTCTCAAGACAAACAACAGCTTCAAGCAGATTGGCGTGTCTCTGAGGGACGAGCGTCCCTCCAATGAAGCCTTGTCGCGCGCTTCAGAACGTCTGACCGAGTTGCTGGGCGACACCGTCATCCCACTTGAGCAAGAGATCAGCAAAGCGACGCTGAAGAACTTCCCTCGGTTTCAGAACGAATATGGTTCCTTGCCCGAAAAACTCGGCTCACTTGGTGTTGACGGAAGTGATCGCGCACAAGCGTTGAACCAGTCTCTGTCGGACCTGCTTTCTTCTGACGCTTCGGATGCGCCCCAGCTTCTAGGAGCGGAGGAGTCGGCACTTTACGACAATCTGAAATGGGCTGCAGAGGTTCGGAGAGCACTTGAGAATGGGCTGGAACACACACTTCGGCAGCTTCAATCTCATAAGCGTGATATCGAGGCGTTGCCGGATACCGGCGCACCCGGTGCGCTGCGGAAGGAGCTAAAGGATGAACTCTTATCCATTTCCGATTGGACAGCCAAGGACGACTTCTTCAGGCATTCTGCGGACTTGGCTTCGACCCTAACTCACATCAAGGGCCGCGTTCGTGACACTGTCATTGAGTTGTCGAACCAACAAAAGCAACGGCTCAAGGACGGCGGCGAAAGTCTCCAAGAGCTGGCTGAGTGGCGAGAACTTACTCAGGACGAGCGTGGTACGACCCTAAGCCGATTGGATGCCTTGGAGTTCACCGCGACTGAAGATTTGGCTGGGCTGAACGCACTGCTTGCCCGGAACTATGATATCAGCACGACGCTGGATGACATAAAGCGCTCCGTGGAGACCACAGGACAGGAACGCATTCGGCAGCGCATTGCTGATGAACAGGCCAAGAAGGGAAGGGACGGTCCTTCAAGGCTAGAAAGGTCGGTCTCCATCCCTGCCAAGGTAAGCTCGGCACCGGAGCTTGAAGCGGTAATCTCAGAGTTGGAAGAGCTGAAAACGCAAGCCCGGCTCTACGAAGAAATCGACGTCTCGATCTCTCTGAAAACGGATGAGGCCTGATCGATGGCGTTTGACCAGTCCACACGCAACAGGCTTCAGCGCGTAGTCAGTAATGCACGCGGGATTTTGGAAGAGGAATTCACGCGACAGCTTCAGAACGACTATGGGCTTGACCCTGACTCAGGCACTGTCTCTTCGCTCGAAAGCCTACGTCACATAACCGACCAACAACGTGAGACAGCCCGCATCCTCCGGGCCACGCTTGAACACTATTGCGCGGGTTCGGACACGGACGCGAAAGCAGGCCTGGACCGGATCGTTCGAGAGCAGGCCTTTACGATCTTCAACCGGCTAGCGGCCTTGCGCATGGCCGAAGCGCGCGGGCTGCTCATTGAGACTGTTGGCAACGCCTATAAGTCTCAAGGCTTCCAACTCTACTCACGCCTGGCTGGGACTGGTCTCGGTGAAACTGGTGATGCCTACCGGGTCTTTCTTCAGAGTGTCTTCGATGAGTTGGCGCTGGACTTGCCAGGACTCTTTGACCGCTTCTCGCCGCAAGGGCGACTCTTCCCCCGTGAGCCAACCCTTCTTGAGGTGATTGATCTCATCAACCACGGCGAGATCGAACCGCTCTGGGCCGAGGATGAGACGATCGGCTGGATCTACCAGTACTTCAACTCAAAAGAAGAGCGCAAAGCGATGCGCGATGCATCCCAGGCACCGCGCAACAGTCGGGAACTGGCAGTGCGCAACCAGTTCTTCACCCCCCGCTATGTGGTGGAGTTCCTGGTCGATAACACGCTGGGGCGGCTCTGGTTCAACTGGACGGGCGGGCAGACCGGCCTGCGCGACCGGTGCCAGTACTTGCTTGTGAAACCCGACGAGCAACCGGAGCCTGCCAAACGTCTTCGCGATCCACGCACCATCAAGCTTTTGGACCCGGCCTGTGGGTCGATGCATTTCGGGCTTTATGCCTTCGATCTGTTCCAGGAGATGTACCGGGAGGCCTGGGAGTGGGAGCAGACGCATGGTCCAGGGTGCCTAGACACTGAAACAGGCGGAAGTGCTGATCTGAAACCGCTCAGCCAGACCTATGCCGACCAGGACGCGTTCCTACACGTCGTGCCGCGGCTGATCATCGAACACAACATCTACGGCGTCGATATCGACCCGCGCGCGGCGCAGATCGCGTCGCTGGCGCTGTGGCTGCGGGCGCAGCGCGCCTGGCATGAGGCGGGCGTGAAGGCCAAGGACCGGCCCCAGGTGGGTCGTGGGAATGTGGTGGCGGCCGTCGCGCCCCCGGCCGAGGTGGACCTGCGCAAGCGGTTCATGGAAGAGCTCGATCCTCTGGATGCAGAGCTGTTCGAAAAGACGCTGTTCCTGCTCAATGGCCTGCCAGAGCTTGGGGTGCTATTGCAGGTTGAGAAGGAATTGCCTGCCCTTGTCCGCGCCGTGTTTGGCGAGCATGGCGACCTCTTCCGCGAAGAGGACATGGCGCAATGGCAGAAGGCTGAGGCGCGTTTACAAGAGGCCCTCACCGAGTTCGCACGCGCGGCACGGTCCACCTATCAAGGGAGGCTGTTTGCGGAAGATGCGCTTCAGGGCCTCCGGATGATCGACCACTGCCGCGAGGTGTTCGATGTGGTCGTGATGAATCCGCCGTTTGGGGCCCTGGCTTCTGGAACAAAGAATCAAGTTTCCAAGGCTTATCCGAACAGCAAGAATGACTTGCTTGCCGTCTTCGTTGAGCGCGGCCTGGAGTTAATGCGCACAAACGCTCGCATTGGCGCGATTACTTCACGGACCTGCTTTTTCTTGTCTAGCTTTCAAAACTGGCGCGAAAGCGTTGTGCTCGGCGCAGCGAAACCTGAAGCAATGGCTGATATGGGCCACGGCGTAATGGATGACGCGATGGTTGAAGCAGCTGCTTACGTCTTGGAGAAGCAAGAATGACCCTATTTCTTCGTCTCTCCGAACCCATCAATAAAGAGCAAGCACTTTTAGAAATGTGCTCTGGCCTTAGAATGGGCCAAATTCCTGCTAACTGCTTTGAGGTCGCCCCTGAGGAGTTCTCTGCAATCCCTGGCTCACCATTCCCATATTGGAGCAGTGAGAACCTGCGCGGCAGCTTCCGACTGCTTCCAGCATTTGAACTCGAAAGCCGCTGTGCTCGTGTTGGTCTCCAGACATCAGATGATTTTCGCTTCGTTCGAGCTTTCTGGGAGATAGATTCTACGTCAGAAACTAAAACTTGGTTTCCGTTTGTCCGAGGTGGCGGAGCTTCAAAGTTTCAGGGGGTTCTTTCTCTCTTTGTCAATTGGAAGCACGATGGCGAGCAGCTGAAGTCCTGGGCCACTATTGTTAACAATGGCAAGCACTGGTCGCGAAATATTCGGAGCCCGGACTTTTACAAAAGACCGGGTATAACTTGGCCGCTTCGAGCAGCCGAACTATCGCCATATCCAATGCCAAGTGGATCTCTGTTCAGCGTTCGGGGTGCGGTAGCTTTTGAAAAGACCGAGAATCTCCTTCCCCTACTGGGCCTTATGGCCAGCAAGCCGTTTGATTATCTGTATAAATTGCTATTGGGGCGATTTGGCCATCCAGAGTTTGGAATTGGCGCACTACAAAAGGTTCCCGTTCCAGAGCAGATTTCACCAAGGCTCGGTGCGCTCGCGAGATCTGCTTGGTCTTTCAAGCGAGTTTTGAAGACTACAAGCGAAACTACACACGCCTTCCATCTACCCGACGCATTGCGCGCACGTCTTGGAGACTACGACCCGCCGACGATTGAAGCTGAGCTAGTCAAAATCCAGGCCGAGATCGATGACATCGCCTTTGATCTCTACGGGTTCAGTCACGCAGACCGTGCCGCAGCGCTCGGGTCATCTGGCGCGGTTGACGAAGATGACGGAGTCGAGGGCGCTGACGAAAGCGAAGACGACGATGGGGCCGAAGCGGTAGACCAGACTGACGGCCTGCTCAGCTGGGCCGCTGGCGTCGCTTTCGGGCGTTTCGACTGGCGCTTGGCAACGGGAGAACGCGCAGCTCCGCCCGAGCCGGACCCCTTTGACCCGCTGCCCGCCAAGAGCCCCGGCATGCTGCCCGATGGTGCAGAGCCGTTCCATGCCCATTCCGGAATCTTGGTGGACGACCAGGGGCACCCGAATGACCTTGCCCGCCTGATCGAGGAAGTGCTCGCCCGCGTCGAAGCCCCGGTGCCCGCCGATGTGCGCCGCTGGCTGCAACGCGACTTCTTTCCGTTCCACCTCAAGCAATACAGCAAGAGCCGCCGCAAGGCCCCGATCTACTGGCCGATTTCGACCAGTTCGGGCAGCTACACGCTCTGGCTCTACTATCCCGATCTCACCAGCCAAACGCTCTACACAGCTGTGAATGATTTCGTCGAGCCGAAGCTAAAGGAAGTCCGACGCGACCTGGCGACACTGCGCGACAAAGGCGGCTCCCGCTCGAGCTCAGACGAGAAAGCGTTGGAAAAACTCCAGGACCTGGAGCTGGAACTCATCGAGCTACGTGACGCACTCCTGGAGATTGCTCCAACCTATCGCCCCAATCACGATGACGGCGTTCAGATCACCGCAGCACCGCTCTGGCAACTGTTCCGCCACAAACCGTGGCAGAAGGTCCTGAAGGATACTTGGACCAAGCTGGAAAAGGGCGACTTCGACTGGGCACATCTTGCCATGGCTTACTGGCCAGACCGTGTGCGCGAGAAGTGCAAGACCGACAAATCCCTCGCCATCGCACATGACCTGGAACGCGTCTATGTCGAACCCGAGGATAGGGCATGAGCATCGCGGCGTTCATTCGCGACACCATTCTGCGCCCTCGCCTTGTCGAAGCGGGGTGCATGGTCGTCTACGATCCAGACGGGCGATACCAGAACGTTTGCGCGAGCCTTGAAGACGAACGTGTTCGTGTCGTCGATGCGAGTAGCAGCAGCATCAAGAGCCGCTTGGCCGCTATTGAAGCCCTGCAAGATATCGGGCGACCGAAGAGCGCGCTGGATGCCGTGCTGGTCTATGTACCTAAGCGACGGCCGGAGACTGATGAAGAGAAACAGATCGATCCGTTTTCGATCTACGCTCAGGCAGGAGCGGTCTTCCCCCGTGACGACGGGGATGACTACCTAAGTCTTTGCCTCCGCGCCAAGCCTGATCACTCAACGGAGATAAGGCGTGTCTTTGCCAACTCGCCAGGTGGTCCGACGTTTTCAGTGGTCGACGCCGTAGGTGGCGGTGCGAGTTGGCCGCAACTGCGCGCCGCACTGAAGGTTGAGTCAGGACGAGAAATCCTTGAGGCCTTGCTGGCCCCAAGCGAGAAGCAAACGGCGGCGCTCAAAGCTCAAGATGGATGGAGCGAAGAAGCGCGGGAGTTTCTATCCGCAACGCTCGGCATGAGCGTTAAGACCAGGGGCAAGACCTGGAGCTCCATCTCTGACGAACTGTGGCGTTTCGTTCTCTTCAGTGAGTTTGTCTTCGACTTTCCGGCGGACCTGCCGGAGCAGCTTCAGGGCGTTCCGCATGCCATTACTGAAGCGAAACCAATTATTGAGGACGTCTGCGAGAGGTTGAGAACCAATCCGGCCAGCCGAGATGTCTACATCGAACGCGCCGAGCAGATCGAGCAAGGGCTCTCGCTAGACCGGATCTGCGCAAGTATTGAAGACCTGGGCAGCAGGGATACTTTCCCCTTCGAAGAGCGGACCTTCCTGAAGCGAGCCATCAAGGGCCTACTTGAAAACGACCTCAACGCTGCGAGGGCCACCATCGCAGCCCATGGGCATTCGGTGTGGATCGGTCGTGGCGAAAGCCAAGCACAGTGGGAGCTGATAAGGGCTGGCTTCGCCCTGATTGAGAGTTGCGACGATAACGAGCGACAACTCCCAGATCACGCAAAGTCACAGAGCGCCCTGATTGAGTTTTACATTTCAAGCTTGAGGGAAACTGATCGACTTCAGAGGGAGTTCGAGCAGGCGCTCTCCGATTTCTTGGACCATCAAGACCTCCTATCTGACGTGGTCGAGTACTCGAGGTCAAAATACAGACGCCTCGCCGAGAAGGTGCAGACCGCCTTTGTGAAGCATCTGGAAGCATCGGGTTGGCCCCCGCAGGGACGCCTTAGCAATCTCGATGTCTACGACAAGCATGTCGCGAGCAAGCTTAAGGAAAGCGGTCGAAAGGTCGCCTATATCCTCGTAGATGCCCTGCGCTACGAACTTGGTGTCGCGCTTGAGAAAAGGCTCGCGGATGATGGCCCCGTTGAACTGCAAGCGGCGTACGCGCAGCTTCCGACCATTACGCCAGTTGGAATGGCAAGCCTCCTCCCTGGAGCGCGCGAAGACCTCAGGTTGACAGACGAGGCCGGTAAGCTCGTTCCCAGGCTTGGTGATGCCAAAGTTGCGAATGTCAGTCAGCGCATGGATGTTCTAAGGAAGCGGTTTGGTGACCGCTTCCACGAAATGACCCTGAGCGATTTCGTAAAAGCGAAACCGCGCCTTTCCAAGACTGTTGATCTTGTCGTGCTGCGCTCAACTGAGATCGACAGTCAGCTTGAGAGCAACCCGGAGAGCACTCTCGGGCTTATCCCGAACACGCTGAAACTTGTTCGCGTGGCCCTTCACAAGCTGCGCGAGCTTGGTTTCCACAACGCAGTTATCGCTACAGATCATGGTTTCTTCTTGAATGGGCATGCTTCTGACGGCGACGTCTGTTCGAAGCCACAAGGCAATTGGGTCGTGAACGCACACGACCGTGCGTTCCTAGGAACGGGCAACGCAGACAATCATAGTGTTGTAATCGATGCGGCCAAGCTGGGGGTGCGTGGAGACTATCAGCAAGTCGCTCTGCCAAAGAGCATGGCTCCATACCGAGCTGGACATCTCTACTTTCACGGAGGGGTATCGCTGCCGGAGGCGATTGTACCGGTGTTGGTCGCACGGCTTGACTCAAAGGATATGTCGGGCTCCGGCAGCTTCCGCGTTGAACTCAACTACAAGCGCGGAACTAAACGGATCACCACGCGGGTTCCGGTTGTGGAGGTGAGTGCGTCGTCCGACGATATGTTCACACAGGACAAGGACATTGAGGTCCTTCTCGAAGCTCAGACAGGACAAGGTGATGTCGTAGGAGAGCCGCGTCCAGGCGGGGACGTAAACCCAGCCACACGGACCATCACGCTGCGGCCCGGCGAGAGCAAGCAAATCACCATTCGCATGGAGTCTGAGTTTGAAGGAAAATTTAAGCTGAGGGCCCTCGATCCGGTAACGATGGCCGCCTACGCCAGCCTTGATCTGGAGACTGACTATGCCGTTTGAAATGGAAATGGATGACCTCGACAAGAAGTTGAACGGGGTCTTCGACGGCAAGGTCGTCCGCAAGGATCTGCTGCATCGCATCAAGAAAGGGACGAACGTGCCGACGTTTGTCCTGGAGTTCCTTTTGGCACGGTATTGCGCAAGCAACGAGCCAGCAGAAATCCAAGCCGGTATGGAAGCGGTTCTTGCGACGCTTGATGAGAACTACGTTCGCCCTGACGAAGCAAACGCCGCCCAATCTCGGGTCGCCGTAAAGGGCAGGCACAAGTTCATTGACAAGGTGCATGTGCGCTACGTCGAGAAGGACAAGCGGCATTGGGCAGCGCTTGAGAACTTTGCATCCCAAAAAGTCGCCATCGCCGAGAAGTTCTACCGCGACATCGATCGACTTCTTGAAGGCGGTATCTGGGCTGAGGTGACCATCGCACACAATGATATCGACGAGGACAACTACGCCTTCTATGTAGAAGACTTGCGTCCCATCCAGCTGAGCCGCTTCGACTTCGAAGCCTACAAAGAAGGCCGTTCAAAGCTTACGAGAGACGAATGGCTGGACGTGGTCCTGAGGTCGGTCGGCCTCGAACCAGGCACGCTGTCACATAGGGAAAAGCTGCACTTCATTGCTAGGCTCGCGCCCCTCGTCGAGGCCAATTTCAACTTTGTCGAGCTTGGTCCGCGCGGTACCGGGAAGTCGTACTTCTTTAGCGAATTTTCCCCGTACTCGACGCTGATCAGCGGCGGCCAAGCGACGAAGGCAACGCTGTTTTACAACAATGCCCGCAACAAGATCGGACTTGTTGGCTTCTGGGATACCGTTGCTTTCGACGAGGTTGGTGGGATCAAGATCAAAGACCCAGATACCATCCAAATCATGAAGGACTTCATGGCCAATGGTCGGTTCTCGAGGGGTGTCGAGATCATTGCCAATGCGAGCATGGCCTTCGTGGGAAACATCGATCAGTCGGTGGAACAAATCGTTCGTTCATCCGAGCACGACCTCTTCCTACCGCTTCCTGCTGAGTTCGATCTGGCCGTGATGGACCGCTTTGCCTGCTACTTGCCTGGCTGGGAGATGCCCAAGACGAGTAGTGCGTACTTGACTGACCGCTTTGGGCTAATCACGGATTACTTGGCCGAGGCGTTTCACTACCAGCTCAAGCACAACAACAGATATGAAGAGGTCTCAAGCCGGGTGAAGCTTGGGAGCAATGTTGAGGGGCGCGATGAGAAAGGTATCAAGAAGACGCTCTGCGCGTTCTTGAAGATCCTCCATCCCGATGGCGCTCCCAGCGACGAGGATTTCTTCGAGTATGTCGAGTACGCGATTGAGTGTCGTCGTCGCGTGAAGGAGCAGATGAACAAGCGCAAACCAGATGATGAGTTTGCATTGATCAACCTTTCCTACTTCGCGCCAGATGGCCGCGAGGTGGTGGTCCACTGCCCCGAGACCAAAGGTATTTTTGCTACTCTTGAACCTGCCCGCCGCACGCTTTCTGGAAAGGCCTCTAGCCCGAAAATGGTTGAGACCAAAGAACCAGAAGCGGAGACCCATAAGAGCGAGGTGTCATCTGGCTTTGCGCAGACCGCCGAAGCTGAGATCCCTGAAGATCGGCACTACACCATCGCCTATGGGGACGTCGGGCATACCTACGATACCATTGTCGGTCCATACCTGGCCAAGGCTAAGAAAGTATCGATTGAAGACCCGTACATTCGTGCACCACATCAGATCGCAAATTTTGTGCGCTTTTGCGAGACAGTCGTGAAGAGCCCGACCGTACGAGAAATCCACCTTCTAACCGGGTATGATGAGAACACCGATCTTGCGGGGGTTGAGAGCAAGATTGAAGAACTCAAACAGAGCCTGCTTGAGCGAGATGTCGTCCTTTCAGTGGAGATTGACAGCAAGATTCATGACCGGGAGATCAGAATCGACGACCGTTGGATCATCAAGATCGGACGAGGCCTGGATTTCTACCAGAGACCAGAAGGATGGTTCACGATTGGCGCAAATGACTTTTCTCTGCGGCCGTGTCTGGAAACCAAGGTTGATATCTTCAAGCCAACCTAGTGGGCAATCTTTGAGGGCCGGAAGCCCAAAAAGCCTTTTCCTAAGTTCTGCCGTGAGAAGGATGGTGCCGGTGAAGGGACTCGAACCCCCGACCCCATCATTACGAATGACGTGCTCTACCAGCTGAGCTACACCGGCATCCTTCTCTGTCGCGGCCCTACTATGGCCCTACTAGTTACAACGCGCCGCGCCTAACCGACTGGTCTCAAACGTAGTTTGCGAGCGGACCCGCTAATTACGAATGACGTGCTCTACCAGCTGAGCTACAGCGGCATTCCTCTCTCGTCGCGGCCCTACTATGGCCCTACTAGTTACTTCGTGCCGCTTGTAAGCGACTGGTTTTGCGTGTCATTCCAGCGGGGACCCGCTACTTACGAATGACGTGCTCTACCAGCTGAGCTACAGCGGCATCCCTCTCTCATGTGGTCCAAGCAGTGCCCTGCTCGTT
>NZ_JBPBBA010000048.1:0-24534 GCF_050896395.1 Nioella aestuarii
AGAAACCATAGTCACGATGGAAACCACGCCAACAATGCACTAACAATCAAAGAGGACCAGTCAGATCAGGCCAGCCATCGTGGTTCACATCACCGCTAGAGTTTCAGCCGTGCCACTTGACCCCATAGGCGCTGACGTCAGACAGCGCTCTGCTTGTTCGACGCCGATCCGAACTGGCAGTTCCGACCGAGCTTCTTCTGCGCCAGGACTTTGGAACATGACAAAAACACCGCGATCTCAATCTGCGAGCTTAGAGGAAGCATCGCTTGGCTATAACGATTTTAGTGAAAATGCTTTTAAATAATCGATAAAAGTAGTAGATACGGTGAAATGCATCATAATTCGGTGCTTCTTGCTGATTCTTGGGGGGAACCATGAAACTCTTTGGTAAACTCGTGGCTGGCGCCACACTCGGCATGTCGCTTCTTGGAGGCGCTGCATTTGCTCAGAGCGTCGAAGGCCCAGAAGTATTCTGGCGCATCTCCATGTGGGGGAACCCGCGGGCACTTTCAGCCGGCATGGAAGCCATGGCCGAACATGTTCTGGAAGAAACCGGTGGCAATTTCCGCATCCAGATTTTTTACGGTGGTCAGTTGTCGTCGGCGCGCGAAAACCTAGATGGGCTGGCCGTGAACGCCTTTGAAGGCGCCGCAATCTGCAACTTCTATCACCCGGGCAGAAACCCGGCCTGGATGGTGTTTTCGCTGCCTTTCCTGCCGCTTGGTGATCCGGAAATTGACCGTCAGGTCCGCGCGCGTCTGATGGAGCACCCAGCCATTGTCGCTGACATGGCGCGCTGGAATGCGATGCCCTACGTCTCGGGCCTGCTGCCGCAATATGAGATACTCGGCAGAGGTGATGCACCGACAGACCTGTCCGACTGGAATGGCCTGCGTGTTCGTGCCGGCGGCGGCCTAGGCAGCGCTATGGAAGCGCTTGGCGCCGTTCGGCAGTCGTTGCCAGCCGGTGAGACCTCAACCGCGTTCCAGCGAGGTGCGATTGACGCCGCAGCCTTCCCCTTCACTTATGCCCATGTCGCTTTCGGCATTGACGAAGAAGCCGACTGGTTCACCTCCAACCTGACGCCGGGCACTTCCGAATGTGGCTGGGTTCTGAACCGGACGGCCTATGATGCCCTGCCGCCGCAGTATCAGGACCTTCTGATGAGTCAGCGCGAAAGGATCATGGAAATCCAGCAGGCTGCCTATGCCGCGCAGGATGAAATCAACCTGCCTGCCTTCCGCGAAAACCTTGTCGAGGTGATCTACTCGGACGACCAACTCGAAGAATTCCGCGAAGTTGCGGGCCGTCCGGTCTGGGAAGCCTGGATCGCGGAAAATCAGGATGATTTTGACGCTCAGGGCTTGTTTGATGCCGTTTGGGAATACGCTGCGGAAGCCGAGGCTGCACAGTAGAACAATTCAGGCGGGCCAGATGGCCCGCTTCGTTCATCGAACTTGATACTCAATTAAGCAGAGGGGCGTCACATGCCAAACGAAAGGGCTTCTGGCGCGCTCAGATGGGCCGATCGGGTCCTGATACCGTTCGAGGATGCAGCAAATTTTCTAGCGGCGATCGCCATTCTTCTTTTGATGTTCCTCGGGGTCGGCCAGATCGTGCTGCGGACCATCTTCAATGCGCCCATCAACGGCTATATCGACCTTGTCCAGCTTTCGATGGCCAGTATGGCATTCCTCGGCGCGTCCTACTGCCAACGGCTTGGCGCACATATCCGCATGGACCTGCTGGTCGGGCGGATGAGCGGAAGAGCTCTCTGGTCGCTCGAAATCATTGCGACGCTGGTTGGGCTGTTCATCATTGGCGTTCTGATCTGGTACGGGGCGCAGCATTTCTGGCGCGCCTATACATTGGGCGATACTACAATCGACGCCGAATACATTGTCTGGCCCTCCAAGCTTCTTGTACCAGTGGCATTCTCGATCTGGTTTCTTCGACTTTCGGTGCAGCTTTGGGGCTCCATCCGAATGTTTCGGAGCCCGGATGCCGAAACGATTGCAGTTGTCGTCCACAAGGAAGTGGCCGAGCAGGCACAAGACGAAATCCAGGACATCATGGGCGGCACGGAGGAGTCCGAAACCCTGCACACACGGGGAGTCAACGAATGATCCTTGGAATTGGTTTCTCCGACCCATTTCTGGTCGGGCTCATCGCCCTCGGACTTCTGATGGCTCTAGTGTTCATCGGCGTGCGTGTGGTTTTCGCTGCGGCTTTCGTTGGTCTCTTCGGCCTCATCGAAATTCTCGGCTGGCGCTCTGCGGCAGGCATCATCGGCACCATTCCGCATGCCAAATCGTCTACCTATGCGCTTAGCGTGCTGCCGATGTTCATCTTTATCGGTTTCATGGCCTTCCACGCGGGAATGACCGAAAAGCTTTTTGACACCGCTCGTAAATGGCTGGGATGGCTACCCGGCGGTCTGGCCGTCGCCACGGTGTTCGCAACTGCGGGATTTGCCGCCGTTTCGGGTGCCTCGACTGCGACCTCTGCGGTGTTTTCGCGTGTCGCTATTCCCGAGATGCTGAAATTCGGCTATGACCGAAAACTGTCGGCGGGCGTCGTTGCGGCAGGGGGCACTCTTGCCACGCTGATCCCGCCTTCGGCAATTATCGTGATTTACGCGATCATCGTCGAAACCTCGGTGGGTGAGCTTCTGCTTGCCGGTTTCCTGCCTGGTCTTGTTTCGGCGCTTATCTATGCAGGTATCATTGTGGCTTGGGCAATGGTCAAGCCGGGCCACGCCCCATCAGTCGGTGGGTTCACCTGGGCAGAGCGGGTCAAATCCATACCGGGCATTACCCCAATTCTTACGGTAGTCCTGATCATCGTTTCTGCCATCTACGGTGGCTGGGCGACCCCGACCGAGGCAGGTGCTCTTGGTGCCGCCGTCGTGTTCGGAATTGCCGTCTTCAGCGGCGCGAAAATCGGAGCCATCAAGGACTCGTTGATGGAGAGTGCCAAGCTCACCGTCATGATCTTCTCGTTGATCTGGGGGGTGTTGATCTTCGTCCGCTTTCTTGGCTTCTCGGGTCTGCCCGAGGCCTTTACCGGCTGGATACTGGACCTGAACGTCCCGCCCATGGCCATTCTCATCTGCATCCTTCTTGGCTATGCCGTCCTGGGCATGTTCATGGACGCGATTGGGATGCTGCTGCTTACTCTGCCCGTGGTCTACCCGGCGATGATCGCGCTGAACGGTGGAGAGTATGTGACTGCTGCCGAAAGCGCTTTCGGCGTATCGGGCGACATGGCGCCGATCTGGTTCGGTATCATCGTCGTGAAGATGGCCGAGGTTTGCCTGATCACGCCGCCTATCGGTCTGAACTGTTTTGTCGTGAACGGTGTGCGTCCTGACATTCCGTTAACCGACGTGTTCCGCGGTATCGCCCTGTTCTTCATCGCCGATGTCCTAACAATCGCGGTTTTAATATTCTTCCCGGAAGTCATTACCTGGCTACCCGAGTTGTTGGACTGAAGGAGGTCCGAAGATGCGTATCCAAGTCAGCTTGCCGCTGGAAAAGGCCAATACGATCATTGCTGAGGCTCTGCGCCGCGGCCGGGAAGAGGACATGCTGCCCTTGACAGTGGTGGTCCTGGATGCGGGCGGTAAGATCGTGGCCATGCAATGCGAAGACGGCTCGGGCATCATGCGCTTCAACGTGGCGTTTGGCAAAGCGTGGGGTGCGCTTGGAATGGGGATATCCAGCCGCCTGATCCGTGACCGCTTGTCGAAACGCCCGGTCTTTCAGACGGCGCTTGCGGCGGCGGCCGAAGGGCGGTTGATTCCGGTGCCTGGTGGCGTACTGGTGCGCGATGCCGAGGGGGTCACGATTGGCGCCGTGGGTATCAGCGGTGATACCTCCGAGAAAGACGAATACTGCGCCATCAAGGGGGTTCACGCTGCCGATCTGGGATCGGAACCGGTCGAGCCCGACCCGGAATGGCGCAGCTCTTCGTTGACCGACTTTTACCCCGACTGATCCAAGTTCACGAACTGATCAAAAATTCGATGCGTGACTTGAAGGCGGGGTTTTTGGGCGTCTTTGGGATCCAGAATGTTTATCGTCGCAATGCCTTCATAAGCCACAGGCAGGACCATCAACCGGATGAACCGGGTCATCGCGTGTTCGGTGCTGGCGACGGCCCGAACGGGCGAGTTTGCCGGTTCGAACCAGCATTTTCCTGCGGTCATCTGATGTGTCTCGGTATCCGAAATCACCTCTAGTTTTCCGGTCGAGAGATATCGAAACCCCGGTCCGGGGTGGATGTGCCGATAGGCAACCGCGCCGGGAGGAAATGTGACCTGATCCAAGCGAATGAGAGCGGGACCTGCCGGAACTTCAATCTGCTCCTGCCCAAGGACTGCGGCCGTTTCCGTCAAGGGCGCATTGCGGATCGCGAAACGCATGATGCCTGCGCTGCCATCGGCATTGATGACATCCGGAGTGCCCTTGACGAAGCATCCTTCACCGTGGCGCAGGGGCAGGCCATCGATTTCTGCCCGCCCACGCTCGACCCAGATTGCTTCGCAAATGGTCTCAGAGTCCTCCTCAACACGATCCGGATCCGTTTCACGGCTGAGGCTGACCCAATAATTCGGCACCGGTTTACTCCCGTTTGTCTATTTTTCCTGTCAATATCTAATAATATCGATAAACATGAAGGAGGCAAGGAGAGAGAGCCATGACGTTCTCGCTAAGCCTAACGCGCGTAGTAGGCGTTGCAATTTTCGGTCTTGTGGTGGCCGTAGGCCTGGGGCTGATTGCCAACGGGTCCATTGCCGATCCCATAGCGCAGTTCACTCGACTCTTCTTTGTCGTGCTCTGCGTGTTCGGGCTGAAGTTCTGCAGTTTGCGTGAATGGCTGCTCTTCGTCGTGGCGGTCACCCTGACCATCGCGGCCGGTCCTCGACCTGATGCTCCTGCCCGCCTTTCTGATGCTTTGGATCTCGCCGCCTTTTTTGCGGCCTTCATTATCGCGCTGACCTTGATCAAGGAAGCGGCTGCCAGATCCCGATCCGTCTTGAAGGTAGGTCGATACCTGACAACACGTCCGCCCGGGCGCAGGTATTTTGCCATAGCTGTCGGAGGCCACCTGATGGGGGTTTTCCTGAACTTTGGTGCGGTCAGCCTGCTGGCGCCGCTGATCCAGAACGGGACCAGGGACGATGGAGGCCAGATTGACCCTGACCTGGAACGTCGGCAGATCACCGGGCTGATCCGTGGCTTTAGCTGGATCTTGCTTTGGGCGCCGACAACGCTTTCGCAAGCTGTTCTACTGACGCTCTTCAGCGGAGTGAACTACTCGCTTCTCGTTGGGACGGGGCTGGGGGCTTCAGCGGTTTTTATCCTGCTTGGACGCGCCGTCGACAAATATGAGTGGCGCCACTTGAAGCAAAGACCAAGTCCAGGCGGCGACCCTACCTTGCCAAAGCGTTCGATTGCGATCGTGACGTTGGTTTGCGCTACCCTTGTCGCCGGAACCTTTGGCCTTATGGCGCTCATGGGCTTCACCGTTGCGCAAGCCCTGCTGTTCGTCGCGCCGGTCACCACAGCGGTCTGGCTTTTGGTGCAAAGCAGAACCGCAACAGGCAAACCGGAAATAGTATGGCGTTTGGGTGACATCTTCGCCATTCAGGATGCGGCAGCGCCTGGCCTTGCGCGCAACGCGATTGCGCTTGGGCTTTCAGGGTTCATCGGACGTGCTGCCGCGATGATCCTGCCGGTCAGCGATCTCGCTACGCAACTAAACTTGGCCGCAATGCCAAGTTGGCTGTTTCTGGCCATGCTTCCGGTTCTTATCACGATTGGGGGCCAGGTCGCTCTAAGCCCGATCCTGATTGTTGTGTTCCTAGGTGAGGTCTTTCAGGCTATCCCTAATCTTCCGGCAACCCCGACACAGATCGTCTTCGCACTAAGTGCTGGATGGTCGCTGAGCATGACGGCATCGCCCAATGCCACCGCGACCCTGTTGATCTCTTCGACCTGCGGGATTCCCCCGACGAAGCTGACCTGGAAGTGGAACGGCCATTATGCGCTGATGTGTTACGCGGTCTTGGTGGTTTTCTTTTTTCTGTCGAGTTTCTAACCCATGGACACCCCCGGTCTGGAGTGGGCATTATCGAATGTTTCGCAAAAATATCGATTATATTTGTTTTCAGAGGATATTTTCGGTATAGTGAGTTGTGAATTTTCTGGGAGGAAACCATGCACAAGACACTCAAACCAATTGTTGCCGCCGCCGTCGTTGCTGCAAGCACACTAGGCGCAGGCGCTGAAGAACTTCGCATCGGCACTGCCAGCCTTGGGGGCGCTTTTTACCCGATGGGTCAAAGCATTTCCAACTTGGTCAATGCCTATGCTGGCGGAGATATTTCCATGGTACCGGTGGTCACAGGCGGGTCAGTTCAGAACCCGAACCTGATCCACACCGGTGAGGTGGAAATCGCGATCACCAACAACAATCTGGCCGTATTGGCCGTGAATGGCCGCGGCCCCTACAGCGCTGCTGGCGAAATCGACATGAGCGCCGTTGCGGCCTTGCATCCCAGTGTTCTGCACATGGTCGTTCTCGCGGATTCCGACATCCAAACCATTGAAGATATCCGCGGCATGCGCGTCGCTGTGGGGCCAGCCGGGGGAGGCACTCTTGGCTTCATGAACTTCCTGCTGCCGCTGCATGACATGTCGCTTGAGGACATTACGCCGAGCTTCGTATCCTATGCCGACGGCTTCAGTCAGCTGACCGATGGTACTGTCGACGCGGCTTTCGCGCTTTCGGGCTACCCTGCGGGCGCTGTCATGCAGGCTGCTGCAGGCGCAGACCTGCGTTTCATCAGCTTCTCAGACGGGATGCTCGAGCAGGCGCTGGAAGCCAATTCTGCCTATGTCAGCGTCGAGATCGCCGCTGACGTCTATGGGACAGAAGCGCCCGGAACCTTGATTGGTGTAAACAACATGCTGGTCGCGCCGAACTCGCTGGATGCGGATGTCGTCGAGGCAATTACCGCGGCGATTTTCGACAACCTTGAAGAATTCCAGGCCGAGAATGCAAATGCGCGCCAGATTGACCCCGCCATGTCGCTCGACCTCGCCATTCCGTTGCATGAGGGCGCTCAACGCTACTTCGCCCGGTAACGTCTAAGCATGAAACTTTGGGCGGGCTTTCGGGCCTGCCTATCGTGTTTTGTCCCAATCAAGATCACGGTTCCAGAATGTCCCGCATCCAACTGCCCGAATTGTTCCGAAAAGAAGTCGCCATCGCCGTGGCGGCTTTTGGTTTCGGCGCCTATCATCTTTTCGTAGTCTCTGGCGTTCTGTCAGTCTCGACAATGCCAATGCGCATCACTCATCTGATGTTGGCCTTCTGTCTCCTGTTCGCGCTGAAGCCTGTTACCCGCAAGTTGGAGGGCACCAGACTCAACCTCATCCTCAATGCCGGATTGATCCTTGCCACGGTGGCCGCATGTGCCTGGCTGCTGCACCGGTGGAAACCGATCGCCTTCAGCGGCGGCATCACCCAGGCAGAGGATTTCTACGCCGGTTTTCTGATCCTTATCCTCGTCTTCGAAGCCGCCCGACGCGGAGTCGGCCTCATCCTTGCCTCGATCACTTTCGTATTCTTTTGTTACCCTTTCGTCAGTGAATTCCTGCCCGGGGTTCTGGAGGGACGCGGTTATAGCCTGAACCGTATCGTTCTGGTCCTAACCACGGGTACACAGGGCGTTTTTGGTATCCCGATTGGGGTTGCCGCGACATATATCATCGTCTTCACGATCTTTGGTTCGCTTCTGTCGCGCTTCGGGGCCGGAGATTTCTTCTTCGACGTTTCCGTTCGCCTTACTCACGGCCTGCGCGCCGCAAGCGCCAAATCTGCCGTACTCTTTTCAACCCTGATCGGCATGGTGTCCGGCTCGGCCGCTGGCAATGTAGCCGTGACCGGCACTGTCACGATCCCGATCATGAAGCGTGAGGGCTATGAGCCCCATCAGGCAGGCGCGATCGAAGCCGTCGCGTCGACCGGGGGGCAACTGATGCCACCCGTCATGGGCGCAGCGGCTTTCATCATGGCCGAGATAGTGGGTGTGCCCTACACAGAAGTCATGGCAACGGCGATCCTTCCGGCGTTGCTCTTCTTCGGGTCGGCATTTTTCGTGGTCCACCTGCAAGCCGTGAAATCAAACATTCTGCCACGCGAAGCGAACCCGGCAGGGGAGGTGGACAGGCGTTCGATCTGGCGGGTTTTGTTTGAGGGCGCGCCGTTCATTGCATCTTTTGGCACGCTGATTACGCTGATGCTGATTGGGTATTCGCCCTTCATGGCGTCCATGTGGGCGATGGCGGCCCTGCTTGGTCTCGACATCGTCTGGCGCCGCAAGATTGATTGGGAGTTCTTCGAGAAAGTCGCAGGGGGCATTTCGGAAGGTGCCCGGGGTGTGGTTACCATTTCGGCCGCCTGTGCCGCCGCTGGTATCATCGCGGGCATCCTCGGGGTCACCGGGCTTGGCTCCAAGATTGCCCTTCTGATCGATGCGGCGTCGAATGGCTATCTCTTCCTTGCACTGTTTTTCACAATGATCACTTCGATTGTCCTCGGGATGGGTCTGCCGACGACGGCGGCCTATCTGATCCTTGCGACAGTCGTTGCTCCGGCCCTGGTGCGTATGGATGTGCCGGTGCTGACCGCGCATTTCTTTGTCTTCTACTACGGCTGCATCTCCACCATTACGCCTCCGGTTGCATTGGCCTCTTACGTGGCGGGCGGTATCGCTGGGGCGAATATCAACAAGGTCGGCTGGACAGCCGCAGCCTATGCGATCACCAGCTTCGTTCTGCCTTTTGCATTCGTCTACGGTCCGGGGCTGTTGCTTCAAGACTCGATCACAAACAACACAGCTGCCGTGGTGACTGGCTTTGCCGGGATTGCCGCCTTCGCGATTGCGGTGATCGGATGTTTCACGTCAAAACTGACGCTGCCAATGCGTGCAGCTTTCGGTGTCGCCGGGCTATGCCTGCTGTTCCAGGGCTGGATAACCGCCGGAATTGGCGCCATCCTTCTGGTGATGTTGATCGCCGCCGATCGTACCTTCCCAAGACAAACCCAGAATATCAGATAAGGAGAATCGTCGAATGGCACGAGAGTTTCGCCGTGTGGTTACGGGCCATGACGCCAATGGGGTCGCCGTCATCGAATCCGACATGATCGCGCATCAGTTTCTGGAACGCCCCAACCGGCCCGGAGTTCGCCTGACCAATTTCTGGCTGACTGACGGAACGCCTGCCGAATATGACGGCCCGACTGAAACCTGCACAGGTGATTTCATTCTGCATCCACCCAGGAATGGGTCGGTTTTCCGATGTGTGGAATTCATGCCCGAGGATCCCGAGGTGATGGCCAGGCTTTCTAGTGAAGATGGCGCGGCCGCCTTTGCCGAGATGGGTGCGGGCGCCAATGTCGTTCAGGGTGGCCGTCACCCCTGGATGCACCGCACCGACAGCGTCGACTATGCCATCGTGCTATGTGGCGAGATCTGGATGCTGATGGACGAGGAAAAGGACGATGTTCTGTTGAAAGCGGGCGATGTCGTCATACAGCGGGGCACCAACCATGCCTGGGCCAATCGGGGGACCGAGCCCTGCACCATCATGTTCGTTCTGATCGATGGGGTGACGACTCGGGACGCGGCGCCGGGCACCGAAAGAGGCATCCCAGCCAGGGACTGAAACTGCATCGCAAGGAGAATATTCAGATGGATTTCACAGACTATAGCATGAAGGCCCGCGACCGCGGCGCCATGGGGTTCGAGGTGTTCCAGGTCACGACTCTGATTGCGGATCGATCGAAGATCCCCGAGGTGATGCCCGATCATCTGGCCTATCAGGCCAAGCTGGAGGCAGAAGGCAAACTTCTGCTCGCTGGACCCATCTCGGATACCGAGGGCGGTGAAATCATCGGCGGAAGTATCATTCTGAAGGCCGCCGACATGGCCGAGGCGGTCGCACTTGCCGAGGCGGACCCGATGCACGCATCGGGTGCCCGAAAATTCGAGCTGCGCCGGTGGCTCATCAATGAGGGAGGCTTCAATGTCCGGTTTGGTTTTTCCACGGGTCCGGCACGCCTGGTCTGACACCTCCCACATAACCCGGTGACAGACGGTCTCGGACTACGGTTCGGGGCCGATTTTGTTTGCCTAGGCAAGTGACTTCCACCTCGAAGCCTGTCCTTCATTGCATTCTTTCATTACCTTCCACCGCGCTGGGTGTGCAGTTAAAACGCCGCGACCTTGGTGCAGGCAGTTGAGCACCGTCCCCGAGCAAACGCGCGGGGCCGGTTCTGTTTCTCGTTATCGATTGTTTCTCGTTTATCCGAGGATCGCGATCGATAGTGCCGGAAAGCTGATGATCACGATCAAGACCAGCAACATGATAAACGCAAACGGTAGCGCACCCATGAAGACGTCCTTCAGCGTGATGTCAGGATTGTCCAGCGTCGACTTGATGACGAAACAGGAGATCCCGAGCGGGGGAGTCAACAGACCGATCTCAGCTCCGATGACCGTGACGATGCCGAACCAGACAAGGCTGACGCCGAGAGGTTCAACCAGTGGCAGGAACAATGGAACAACCACAAGAATGATCGAGGCAGTGTCCAGGATCGTGCCGAGAAAGATCATCAATAAGACATAGATGATCATCACTTCGGTGAAGCCAAGGTTGTAGGTCATCAGCAAATCCGCCATCGCGTTGGGCAGGCCAGCCATCCCCAGCATCCTTTGGTACAGAGACGCCGCTGTGATGAGGAAAAGGATCGCCGCCGTGATATGGCCGGTCTCCAGCAGGGCGGACCAGAAGCCGCCGAGGGTCACCCTGCCGCGAAAAAGCGCGATTATAAGGGCAAGCCCCGCGCCCGCCGCACCGGATTCGATGGGCGTGAGGTAGCCGGTATATATGCCTCCAAGCACCACCAGAACCAATCCTCCGGTCGCGATGAAACCGACCATATGCGATTGCGTGACGGTTGGCTTTTCGGCCACGCTGCCTCCTTCAATCGCATTTCCACCGACAAAACGTGGCGTAAGCCGACCCATCAGGAAGATGGCAACGATATAGGCCAAGGTCAGCAACAGGCCCGGAACCACCCCGGCCAGGAACATGTCACCAACAGATTGCTCAACGACTAGGGCATAGATGATCAGCATCGCCGATGGCGGGATGATCATTCCAAGAACAGAAGACCCCGCTACGACGCCAACGGCAAACCGCTTGGTGTAACCCAGCTTCAACATCTCGGGCACAGCCACCTTGGCGAAGACCGATGCCGAGGCAATGGACGATCCGGTTACCGCGGCGAATCCCGCGTTTGCTCCGACCGTTGCCATCCCAACCCCGCCGCGGATATTGTAGAATATCCGGTTCATAACGGCATAGATGTCGGCCCCTAGACCGGCCTTTGACACGAGTAAGCCCATGAAGGTGAAGAGCGGTATTGTCGCGAAAGCGTATTCTCTGACAGAGTCGCCTACGGCAGATTTTAGCAGGTTCAACGCAAGGTTGGGATTGTCGCGAATGATCCACACCGAAATGACCGAAACCAAGCCCAGAGCGACGGGGATATAGACCCCAAGATAGATCATCGCGACAATGGCGATGACCGAGATCAAACCAATTTCAAACGGGCTCACGCGCCGGACTCCTCAAGATATAAAAGTTCGGGGCGCCGTTTGCCGGTAATGGCTTTCAGAAGAAACAGCGCGGTGCAGACCGATGCGGAAACGGTAATCGCCAGATTGGTCGGCCAAAGTGGCATGGTGAAGATGCCGGGCACGCCGATATAGCGGCCATTGTGCAGGGTTTCGATGAATTCGGGGTACATCGTGTAGGCGATCATCGCCATGAACGCGGCTGACATCAGGTCAATTACGCGCGCCATCTGCCGAGCAACTCCAGGGCGGCGCTCAGCCAACACGGCTAGAAAACCGTCTGATCTGGTCAGGCGGTTTACACGAACCACATCGGGCAGTTGCATGAAGACGATCAGGACCATGGAAAACTGAACGGCCTCTACGATCCCCAGAAAAGGTGAGTTGAAAACGTTACGAGAGATCGCATCGCCGTTCACGACCACAACAAGGGCAAGCACCACAAGGGTTCCCAAGGCATTCATGGATTGCGCCATCCAGGATAATGGCCGCCCGATTCGGGCAAACATGCCCGTAGCGTTACTGTTTCTGGAAGAATTCTCGCCCGGCATCATGCCTCCATGACCATCATTAATAGGGGAGTGTTTTTGAGTGGCGGCATCGGGCAACATCCGCTGCCCGATGCCCATCGACTGTTATCAGGCGAGCTCAGCGGCCCAGTCCCGAGCAGGCGTCTGGCCCGCATCACGCAGTTTCTGCATGTAGGCGCGGAGCATTTCACTACCCGGCTTCCCTGCCGCATCGAGAGCTTGCGCCCATTCCACGGCGATATTCGGCATAGCATTGGCCCAGGCGACGCGCTCTTCCTGAGCAAGATCGACGATGGTTCCACCCGCGGTGGTAAACGCTTCGCGGCTCTCTGCGGCGCGATCCATCGCCAAGCTGGCAATATGGTCACGATATTCGACAGCCACGTCACGCAGCACAACACGCACCTCCTCGGGCAGGCTGTCCCAGATGTCTTTGTTGACCGTAACGGTCTTGGAGTTCACGGCGCCAAGATCGGCGCGCAACATGTAGGGCGCGACTTCGACGATGTTGAATGTGTTGGCGGCCTCCGGCCACAGCATGGCTGCGTCCACGGTGCCGTTTTGCAGCAGACCGTAGAAGTCGGTAAGACCACCGCGTACGCCAGCGGCGCCTTCAATCCCTTCCAGGTAACGCAAGTTCACGCCCGCACCGGCAACGCGACGACCTTCCAGATCGGAAACCCCGTTGATCGCGTTGCGCGACAATACCTGATAAGTGTCGAGGACCACTCCGGTGGCCAAGTATACCTGATTTTCTGCGTTATATTCTTCCATCGTAGACGGGAATTCGGTTGCGATTTCGTCCACAGCGCGCGCCACGATACGGGCGTCGGCACAGACAAAGGGTGTTACGCCAGCGATGGCCTGGCTCGGCAGGGCCGAGTTGTGAAAGATCGTGGTGACGATCCCGATGTCACCAAGACCGAGCTTGATACCCTCCAGAACCCCGCGCGGGCGTACGATCTGACCGCCATAGGCTTCTTGCCAGTTGATCTCGTAGTTGCCGGTTGCGGCCAGTGCTTCGTTCATGCGCGGAATGAAGAAATTCGAAAACTCCTGCACCCACATGGCACGGGCCGGATAGCCATCAATCGCCACCAGATTAAGCGTTTGTTGCGCATGGACCGGCAGACCGGTCAGGCCGACAGCCGCACCGGCCGCACCAACTGCAAGCACTTGTCTCCGATTGAGATGTTTCATTCTTTGGTCCTCCCTTTGGACGTTTGACCAGCCCTCCGATGCTGGCGGTTCATTGTGATTACCTCGCGGGGCTCCAACTCTCTTCGATGATCGTTCCCGCTTGCCGGAAGAGCTTGGAAAGCGGGCAAAATTTGGCAGTTTCGACGGCAACTCGGTTCAGATCGTCCCGACTGACGGATCCGTCAGCCGTCACGGTCAGAACGATTTTTTGAAATGGAACAGCGACTTCATCGGTTAATGTCACACCCCGCCGGTCGAATTCGCAAACAGCCCGAATGGTCAGGTCACCGATATCGACTCCCATGGCAGCGGCGCATTTATGCGCGATCACATTGGTGCAGCCGACCAAGGCAGCCAGTGCCGTTTCGGTCGGGGTTGGCCCAAGATTCGAGCCACCGCGCTCGAACGGTTCGTCAATGACAAAGCTCAGATTGCGAATGGAGATTTCCGAGAGCGCATGGCTCTTGCCAGTGCCCAATGCCCTGAGTTTGACCGTTGATTTGAGGCGCGCAATTGCCATGGTGCCTCACAGGATCTCGCAGACATCGTCGAAGGAAAATCGCGGCAACTTACCAAAAAGCGCGCTTTCATCGGCATATCCGAAATTGACCAGGAAGTTGGATTTCAGCGACGTGCCGGCAAAGAATTCCTCGTCGACGATCTCGTTGATAAAACCGGACATGGCGCCAACATCCAGGCCAAGGGCACGCACCGCGATCATGAAATAGGCGCCTTGCAGGGTGCCGTTACGAAACGCTGTGGATTCAATATGGGCGTCCTTGCCTATGAACAGATGGCGGCGGTCTTCATGCGGGAAAAGATCTGGCAGGCGTTCCCAGAACGCCAGATCATGAGCAATGATCGCGGTGACCGGCGCACTTCGCATTTTGTCTATATTCTTGGCCTTCAGCGACTTCGCCAGCCGATCCTTGCCTTCCTCGCTGGTGACGAAAAAGAACCGCGCAGGGCAGGAATTCATGCTGGTGGGGCCCTGGATCGTGATGTCGAAGATCTCCCGCAGAAGCGACTCGGGAACTGGGCGGTTGCTCCATGCATAATGGGAGCGGGCATCGCTCAGAATCATGTCCAGCGCGTCCGGAGAGAGACGAGAAATTCGCCCCCTGAGTTCACGAACGCGGGCCTGCGCGGCCTCACGGGACATTTCGGCATGGATCATAGGGATTTCTCCGCAAAGTATTTCTGTTTGTTGGAAAAAAACGCACTTCGCATCGAAATCGTGGAACCCACCCATTCTCGACGGTAAGCATCGATAACCTCCCAATCTGCGTATATTATATCGAGAGAGAGCGCATGGGTCAATTAATATCGATTTTTTAGTTTGTGTTGTAGCTAAGACGATTTTATGTTGGCTGCATGGCGAACATGGGGTTTGAAATGATGAACCGAGGCAGCTTCAACGACTTCTTGTCCTCGATCTTCAATAGAAGCGACTGGCTCAGGAATCGCGATCACCTTCAGCCTGGAAGCGCTCGGGGAATCACCGACCTTTGCCGCGCGCTGCTGGCGACTGGCGGTGAAGCTTCCGCGATTGCCTTCGCCGCAGATGTACTGGAGGGGTATCAGGCACTGGACATGGACGCGCGGCGTGAGTTTTTCGAGTTGCTAGCTGATGAATTTGACCTGGAGACCGATCGTCTTCAAACCGCCGTTTCCGCCTATGCTGAAAACGCGACACCTCCGCTGCTGGCCGAGCTGATCAAAGCGGCTGAGCCGCAGCGACAGGAACTCTTCCGGAGGCTGAATACGGCCCCGGGTGGAACCGCGGCGCTGGTTAAGATGCGCGCTGACCTTCTTGCATTCATTAAACAGGACTCGAACCTCAAACGTGTGGACGCGGATTTGCGCCACCTGCTTACGTCTTGGTTCAATCGTGGTTTTCTGCTTCTCGAGTCCATCGACTGGCACAGCTCTGCCGATATCCTTGAGAAAGTGATTGCCTACGAGTCCGTGCACGAGATTCACAGTTGGGATGAATTGCGCCGCCGTCTGCAACCTGACGACCGCCGCTGCTTTGCTTTCTTTCACCCCGCCATGCCGGATGAACCCCTGATCTTCGTCGAGATTGCCCTGACCAAGGGCATTCCCAGCTCGATCCAGGAACTTCTTGAGCCCGAGCGCGAGAAACTATCTGCCGCTTCGGCCGACACGGCCGTGTTTTATTCCATATCAAACTGCCAACTCGGTCTTACAGGTATTTCTTTCGGCAATTTCTTGATCAAACAGGTCGCAGCGGACCTCAGGGAGGCACTGCCCAATTTGAGCACCTTCGTCACGCTTTCGCCCGTACCGGGTCTGATGCGCTGGATGAAGAATCAGGATGATGAGAACAGCCTTGAACACGCCCTTTGCGCTGCATTGGAAAACATTGCCCCGCAGGGCGACTCCTTGGAGCCGCTGAACCCGGCGCTGCAGTATATCTCAGCGAAATTTTTTCTCGAGAAGAGTCGCCCAGATGGCAAACCCATCGACCCGGTGGCGCGTTTTCACCTTGGCAACGGGGCTCAGCTCTATCGCATCAACCCCTCTGCCGATCTGTCAGAGAATGGTATGCGCCAGAGCGCGGGGATCATGGTGAATTATCTCTATGATCTATCTGCGGTCGAAGGACGGCATGAAGCTTATGTCCGCTCGGGAAAGGTCGATGCGGCGGATAAGGTACGTGCCTTGCTGCGCCGTCCTGCCTCACTTCCGACCAATATTTCCTAGAATCGAGCAGCTGGGAGAGGCAACCGCCTGGTTGCGGGACCTGTCCCCGGAGGACTGGCCGGTGAAGTCAATCAAACCGCTGCCCCTTAGGAGTGACCTGCAAAAAAACTGTTCCGGGCCGCAGCCCGCCTGTGCGCGGTAGTGACAGCTAGTGCTATGCTGCACCGGAAGGGCAGTTGCCGATCGCTTTTTGGTGGGCTGGACCCCGTTAAAAAACGTGGCACATGGGCCGATACGCACTTGAGAGTGGTGACGCTGCCATCGCGGTGATCCCGGTTCGGAAGATGAAAAACTTGCATGGCCCGCGCCCTTCGCCTTGAACGGAGGAGATGCCATGACAAAGCCCAAGACCAGCGACCATCCGGACCTGAAGATGGTCAATCCTCAGGCGGCCGCGATCGACATCGGCTCGACGATGCACATGGCGGCTGTGAACCCTGACGCCGATATCATGCCAGTGCGCGCCTTCGGGACATTCACACAGGATTTGCACGACCTTGCCGACTGGTTCCAGTCATGCGGCGTCACCAGCGTGGCCATGGAATCGACCGGCGTTTACTGGATACCAGCCTTCGAGATCCTGGAAGCGCATGGCTTCGAGGTCATCCTTGTGAATGTCCGCTACGCCAAGAACGTGCCAGGCCGCAAAACTGATGTGAGCGACGGGGGCTGGCTGCGCCAGTTGCATTCCTACGGCCTGCTCCACGGCAGTTTCCGCCCTGAGGCGGAGATCGCCACCCAGCGCGCCTACATGCGGCAAAGGGAACGGCTCACCGAGTATTCCGCCGCTCACATCCAACACATGCAGAAGGCATTGATGGAGATGAACCTTCAACTGCACCATGTCGTCTCCGACACCACCGGCGCGACGGGCATGCGGATCATCCGTGCCATCGTTGGAGCCGAGCGTGATCCGGATGCCCTTGCCGCTTTCCGGGATGTCCGCTGCAAATCCTCAATCGATACGATCAAAGCTGCACTGGTCGGTAACGACCGTGAGGAGCACGTCTTTGCTCTTGCCCAGTCTCTGGAACTTTACGACTTTTACAAAGCACGGATCGAGGCGTGCGACCGAAGGCTGGAGGCGGCGGTTGGAGCGCTGACCGTCCGAGCGAACGCTGATCTGGCTCCGCTGCCGAAGGCACGGATCAAAGGCAGGCAGCACAATGCGCCGTCCTTCGATGTTCGGGCCGCGCTTTACGGGGTGTTGGGCACGGACCTGACGCAGATCCACGGGCTTGGGCCATCGCTGTCTCTGAAGCTTGTGGCCGAATGCGGCACGGACCTGAGCGCCTGGAAAAGTGCAAAGCACTTCACGTCGTGGCTCTGTCTTGCCCCGGGCAACAAGATCTCCGGCGGCAAATTGCTATCCTCGCGGACACGCCGGTCTTCCAGCCGCGCCGCTTCACTTCTGCGTCTGGCTGCCGTCACGATTGGCCGAAGCGACACGGCCTTGGGCGCGTTCTATCGGCGGCTGTCATTACGTATTGGCAAGCAGAAGGCGGTCACGGCGACAGCACGCAAGATTGCCGTTCTGTTCTACAACACCATTCGCCATGGCATGACATATCAGGATCAGGGAGCGGCTGCCTACGATGAACGACATCGGCAGCGAGTGCTCTCCAACCTGCAACTGCGTGCCAGGACACTGGGTTGCGCCTTGGCGCCCATGCCAGAGGAACGGGCTGTTTCTTAGGAAGGTGATGCGGACAAAAAGGGGCTACGCGGTCCCCACCGCATAGCCCCTTAAGACGTTTGATCAGTCCACGATGTCGCGGACAATCTCGACGAATTCTTCGTCGGATAGGATATCCTTCTTGGCGATGCCCTTGTCTTTCACGGCTCCAAGAATATCACTGATCTTCTCGTCGGCCACTGCCTCAATCCCCAGTTCCTCGAGCTTGTAGAGAATCGAGGATTTGCCGCTTTTCTTGCCAAGCACGACTTCGCCAGCGCGACCGGTCAAAGCCGGATGAGTGCCAAACATGACCAGCGGATCATGCATCACATATTGAATCCCAATCCCGCTTTCGCGGATGAAATTGCCGTGCCCCAGAACCGGCTTGTTCCGTGCAATCGGGATGTTGGAGATGCCAGAGACGAGTTCAGCCAGTTCTGGCAGCTTATCAAGCTTGAATCCGGTTTCGTAGCCATAGAGCAGGTCGAGGCTGATCATCAGCTCTTCCATTGCCGCATTGCCGGTCCGTTCCCCAAGCCCGTTGGCGCAGGAATGCACCACCTCGGCGCCGGCGGTCACGGCGGCCAGCTCGGTAGCGACGCCCATGCCAAAATCGTTATGGGTGTGGATTTCAACCGGCAGGCCGTCGGTCATCTCTTTCACCCATCGGACCATGTATTTGATCGCCTCGGGGGTGGCGCAACCCATTGTATCGACGATGCCGATGGAATCGGGCGGGGATTCGTTCATCACCGCCTTGCAAAGGTTTTCAAGATCTTCTGCGCGGGCTCGGGTTGTGTCATAGGGGAAGAACACGGCGTAGAGGCCACATTCACGCGCGTAGTTGATGACCTCGCGGCTCTTCTTGAACACATCCTCCCAGGTCCAGCCGAACTGGGTTACCAGCTTCGGATATCCGATTGGCACCTCGATCACGACGCCATGGGCGCCACATTCAAGCGCCATGTCGATGTCCTTCTTCATTGCACGGGCAAAGGTGAAGATCTTTGACTCGAGGCCCAATCCGGAAATTTTCTTGATCGCTTCGGCATCTTGAGGTGAAACCGCCGGCATGCCCGCCTCGATGCGTTGCACGCCTACCTCACTCAGCTTGGAAGCGATGGCCAACTTGTCGTCGACGGAAAAAACGACCCCCGGGGTCTGTTCTCCGTCGCGCAGGGTCGCGTCGTGGATCTGCACTTGTGGTGGCAAAGCCAGGTTGTTCCGCACTTCAGGTAGAAAGTTGTAGGGGCTAACCCAGTATTTTCCGTCTTCGAAATGGTTCTCGCGCATTTGCTTCCCCCAAAAGGTTTCCCAAGTTTCTCTTGCGAGCTTTGTCATATATTTTTTCCTTTGGCAACAAAAAACCTACATTTTGAGAAATACCTATATTCCTTTAGGACTCGGTAATTCGATCAATTTTTCTTGACGAAATATCGATATTGTTTGAAGGCTGGGGCCAGTTTCTGCTAGCAATGGCCCCATGAATACTATGACAAATACCGGAAACAACGCGCAGTCTTCCACTCAACGTGCCTATCTGGAGCTACGAGAAGCGATTATCACGGGCAAAGTCGCGCCGGGTGAAAGACTGAAAGTCGAATCGCTCAAGCAGTCGCTGCAAACCGGTGCCTCGCCGGTGCGGGAAGCCCTGAGTCTACTGACATCTGACCAATTGGTTGAACGCATTGATCAGCGCGGTTTCCGAGTGGCGCAGACCAGCCGGGAACAGTTCCGGGAAATCCTCACTCTGCGCTGCCACCTTGAAGATCTTGCTTTGCGTGAAAGCATCGCCCGCGGCGGCGAAGAATGGGAGGAAGCACTGGTCCTTTCTCATCACCGCATGACGCGGGTTGATCGGGACAAATCGCCAGATTTCGAGGTGCTGCACAAGCATTTTCACATGGCCCTCTTGGCGGCTTGCAGTTCACCGATCCTGTTGCGTTTCTGTTCGCAGCTTTACGACCTGAACGTGCGCTACCGTTATCTGGCGGGAACAGCCGAATCCTATGAAAAGCGAGATATCGGGGCCGAACATAAGGCGATCCTCGATGCCGCGGTGATGCGCGACGCCGAAGGCGCAGCCGAGCAACTGATGACCCACTATCGCCGGACCGGCGCATTCCTGTCTGAGCTTCTGGAATGAATAAACGCGCCCGACCGGGCGCGTTTATCTACGATTCATGGATGTTCAGCCGTCTGCCAGAACAAAGTCGAAATCTACCTTTGCATAGGCGTCAGGAACCTGACCGCTTAGCGCGAACCCTTCCTCGGGGAAGGTGCCCGCCGGTTGTTCAACATATTTCATGACCAAGTCATCACGCACGCCGAACACCGTATCCTGATCCAGATAGGGATCGTCATCTGGGAAAACTTCGGTCACCAAAGAGCGGAAACCATCGGCCTTGACGATAAAGTGCAGATGCGAAGGGCGCCATGGGTGACGCCCTGCAGCGTCCAGGATCTTCCCAACCGGACCGTCATTGGGCACCGTGTATTCAACCGGGCGAACCGTGGTGAAGGCATAGCCGCCATTCTCATCTGCCGTCATCAGGGCGTGGAAGGAATGAATGTCCTGTTTCGGATCCTGGCTGGAATACATTCCATTCGGTGCAGTTTGCCAAATGTCGATCGTAGCGCCGGGGATCGGATTGCCACGCAGATCGCGTACAACGCCCTGAACCAAAACGACCTGACCCTCGTAATGGCGCTTGAGGTCACCACCCATGGGCATCGGGGGCGGATTCGAGACGTGGAAGGGTCCCAACACGGAGGAGCTGGTCGTTTCGGGCACCGAATGCAACATATCGACGAGCGAGGACAGGCCCATTACATCGGACAGCAAGACGAACTCATTCCGTTCAGGGTTAGTGATGCGACCGGCCCATTCGAGAAAATCCAAACCTACACGCCATTCGTCGTGGGTCAAATTTACCTCACGGGCAAAGTCGTGGAGGTGTGTCGCCAAGGAGATCAAAACCTCGCGAACGCGTGGATCAGTTTCTGGTCCGAAATAACCTGTGAAGACCTCAGTTATATTTTCCCTTGTTACGTTGCGCATATGACTCTCTCCTCCATGGGGCTGTGACGATCGCGCCCAACGCCTTTTCACCGATGTTTATATCATAAGTCAAATAAAATCGATATTTTAACATTGTGCTCGATAAGCCACGCGGGCCTTGTCAGGAGAACTTCGCTTGAGGCGGGACAGAGCGCTGGCTAGCGTCCATGCATGACCAAACCCAGTCCTTTCAAGCACTTCAAGACCAGAGCTGAGATCATCCGTCTGGCGGTGATGCTCTACGTCCGTTTTCCGCTCTCGCTCAGGAATGTCGAAGATCTCGTTCATGAAAGGGGTGTCGATGTCAGCCACGAAACGGTCCGATATTGGTCGCACAGGTTCGGTCCGATGTTCGCCTCGGAGATCCGAAAACGGCGGATTGAAGGGATAAAATCCAGCCGATGGCGCTGGCACCTCGAAGAATGTTCGTGAAGATCAACGGTGAACGTCACTACCTCTGGCGGGCTGTTGATCACGAGGGCGAGGTGCTGGAAAGCTTCGTGACGAAGACCCCGAAATTATACAACTGTAGTTCTACCGAGGCACAAGTCGGTCCCAAATAACCGTTTGAATTTCCAGCGAAAAGTGAAATATCATAGCGGTGGGACATGGATTTCCCAGAGGGCATTCTTAATATCTAGAAGGCCTTAAAGCTCCACGTAACTTCATTTCCATCTTTGCTTGTGCCACTAGGAAATTATATATAAATACAAAGAGTTAGGCGGGACATTGGTGTGTCCCTATCAGTGGCGCTGGTTTCGGGGGGGCGGTTATGATCCGGTTCCCTGGATTATCTGTGGCGGGGGGGGGTGGGTCTAAAGTCCACGGCATTTCGGTTACTAACCCGCCTCTCTAACACGCGCAGATTTTTTTCCCTTATTGCGCGTGATTTTCTTGTGGGGCCGAGAAAGGGCAGCTCGTTTTCCAGAAGATCCCATCAAGAATCGACTTGGCGAAGAGCTCGCGTATTTATTTAACATTTTCAGTTAGTTGATTTCTGTTTCTCTGCCGACTGGTTCTCTGAACCTTGGTCGCAGAAGATCTCTGCTCGAAAGTTGTCCACTCGGATAAATATTTCCCTTCCAGGTCACGGAAGATCTGGTTTCGGCCCAAACCGGCCATCCGCGGTAGTCGTCAGCGCTGCGCCGCAGCTTCGCCAGAGCGGCCATTCGTCTACCTTGCAGCATTTTCGGAGGGTGAAGGTCGGCAGTGCGGACAATGCAGACTGCGAAATTCATAGCTCCTTCATCAGCAGAACCCAGTGCTCCGTGTCCGTGTCCCAGTCTTCTTTAACGCATGGTCGACTGGCGACTTCGTCGTACCCATGCCTCTCATACAAACGTCGAGCGCCTGTATTGTTGCTGGCGACAATTACGCTCATTCGGGACAAGCCGCAGGATCTTCCGATGTCGTCGGCCAAGTCGAGTAGTCGGGAGCCGATTCCCTTTCCCCTGTGCTCGGGGTAGCTGGCCAGAACATTCACGTACCAGCTTTGCAGAGCCAGGTTTTCTAGTTCCTGCAAAGGCCGAAAGAGGGCCAGGAAATCTTCGCCAATCGGCTCTGGTTCGTTTCCGATTTCATACCCCGTGAGGCCTGCAACCACACCGTCGCCGTAGTCCACGACCACGATTTTGCCTTGGCGGGCCTTCTCGGCTTGTCGCATGCGTCCCACATCCCAAGGGTCCTGACCATCGCTCGCGAGACCAGTCCAGACGTGGAGAGGCAGGCCTTCTCCCGCGAAATTCACGAGCTCGGCGAGCTGGGCCGCGTCTGTGTCTCGCGCCAACCGCAAAGGCCGGTCAAGTTCCAAGTTCATCCTATTGAGGCCTCCTGTCTCTGGCTTCAAGCATCTTGCAAAACACTGTGTCGGTCTACGTCACCGCGATCTCTCTGACGGAACCATCGTCGCTCAGGATGAAAAAGGCTTCGTTGGGAACAGGAAGGTTCACTGTTTCCTGTCGCCCCAGACCGGCGTGCAAGCCGCGCAAGACCCGTCCGGAAATCCCGTGCGTGACAAGAACCTTGATAGGTGCATCGTTACTAGCGAGGTCTCGTAAGAATGCAGCATTGCGTTGCCGAAAACTTTCAAAGCTCTCGCCGTTCGGCGCGTGGAAGAACCACTCTCCTGGTGGAGTAGCGGTGCGAGCGTTTGGCCAGCCCTGATCGATATCGGCGATTGTCAGACCATCCCATTCGCCCAGGTTCACTTCCGCCAGCCTTTCATCTTCAATCACGCTTGCCGCGTTGTGCAGAGTGTCAGCGATGATCGCTGCGGTCTGGGCCGCTCGACCAAGTGGGCTAGTAAAGATACACGTCTTGGAATTGCTGATGTCTTCCGTCAATTTTTGCCCAATCTTTGAGGCCAGGGTTCTGCCCGCCTCGGTCAGAGGCGCATCGCCTTGTCCTTGGATACGTCCCTGCAGGTTCATCTCCGTTTGGCCGTGGCGCACCAAGTAGATCATGAGTCTAGCCCTCTCAGACGCTTATAACCTTGGTGATCCTGTCCTTCTGGGATGGCTTCAGTCAAGTTCGCTTTGGGCCGAGAGCAGTCCCCCAGCTGGCAACTATCCAAAGTCGGTAAAGCGGACGTTCCTGACATCTATAAATCTTCGTCTTAGAGAGATGTTCAGCTATGGTGATAGTCAATTTTCAAACTTCGCAGGGTGAGTCATATGAAAATTCGGCTGTTGAACGAGAACCTTGCTTCCGACCTTTGCTGGCTGGCAGAATATGGATTCTCGGCTTGGATTGAATACGGCGATACGAACATCCTCTTCGATACGGGCTGGTCCGATGTTTGGCGTCGAAACGCCGAGACCGCACATATTGATCTGGACAAAGTGGATGTAATAGCGCTGTCCCATTTCCACAGCGACCATTCTCGTGGTTTGCTATTTCACTCCTTCACACAAAAGAAAAAGCTTGTTCTGCACCCGCGTGTAAAGACTGCACTCCTAGATCCTTTTATCGAGCCGGTTGATCGTCATCTCCCTCACAAATACGCGGAGATTGAACAGAAGATCAGCGCCGATTTCCAAGTTGTTGAAGCACAAAATCCGTTGGAGTTTGCACCGGGAGCTTTCTTTCTCGGCCAAATCCCGAGGGTCACACCGTTTGAGCGAGGTTACTACTACGAAGATCCGATGGACGACGATACTGCTTTGGCCTTTCGGACTGAAAGCGGAGCGGTGGTGGTGACAGGGTGCTCACACAGCGGCATCTGCAATATCTGCACCTACGCCAAGGAAGTTACCGGGCAAGATTTGTACGCTGTGATCGGCGGATTTCATCTGGTCAATCAAGAGAAGCCTGCGGTGAATGAAACAATTGAATGGTTCCGAACAGAGAAAATCCCACATCTTCTTCCCGTTCATTGTGTATCGTTCGACATCCAAGCCCGCCTTCAAACCGAATTTGGCTACGAACGTCCAGGTGCAGGTTCTTTGATCGAACTCTAGTATGTGATTTGACAGCTCTGAGGCTCAATTCCGACATCTGAGCGACCGCAGTATCTTGTTGCCAGGCACGGCTCTCAGCGACGTCGACGGCCCAGAGCTGCCATTGACCCATCGCCTTTTTCGCTGCGGTGCGGCCCGACAAACCGGACTTTGGCTGAGCGCGA
>NZ_JBPBBA010000049.1:0-24500 GCF_050896395.1 Nioella aestuarii
TCCCTCATAGCCTCGAGTTCATTTTTTAGCGCCGCGCGTATGTCGGCTACGGCTTCAGGATGAATGTCACGGTGCCCTGTAAGGCCAATTGTGAAGACAAACCCTGATTTTGCCACTCCGTCACCCATTCTGCTCTCCCTCTACGTTTAGTGCCCATTTTGGCGCCTCCAGGTCGAGTCGTTTCGAGATGTCCACAAGCGCTTCGCATTCCTTCTGGGTCGGCATTCCGTGAACGCCGGTTATTCCGACGGCAATCGCGTGGGCGATTTGTGATCCGCCCTTCATCTCACTTGCCCGCTCGAGCATGCCGAAAACCCGACCATCCCGCGCCAGAACATCATCACGGGCCGCAAATTCGCGGAACAACTCGAGCCCATGGTCAATATTCACGTGTCTGAGCAAGTCCGCCTCCGCCATGGCGCGCCGAAGAAATAGTTCCTCATCTTCATCCACGTCGCCCCGGCAAGCCGCGATGATGGCAGCACCTGCCATTGTCGACTTCAATACATCTTCGTGGCGAACCTTGGATGACAGAAGGCTCATGAAGTGATGCAACGCCGGACGTTCCAGCAATTCTCCCACGTTCTGTCGTAGCTCTTCGGAAAGCTTGCGGCGTTCTTCAGCATGCAGAGCTGCCAGCAGCTCTTTTTTGGCGACTTTTCCATCTTTTTCGCGTTGCTGAGCGCGAGCAGCGAGATCAACCTGGAGTTTGCCGTGGATTTCAGGATGATCGGATATCAACTTTCGGATGGCCTCGTCAGGTATATGAGCGACCACTGAGTATTGTTCAGCCTGCGCGAGGTAATTTCTGGGCGCAGACTCCAGGAAACTCTGCAAGCCAAAGATCTGGCCTTCCTGACAAGTTTCGACTTTGACTTCGTTCAATTCATGCTCGTCTATGGGCTGATAAAGCGCGACATTCCCGCTAAGGACGAAATAGAGCCCATCACACGGCTCGCCCGGCTCATAAAAGCAAGCCGGTGGATTGAGCGACAGAATCTTGGCGGCATCGGCCAACTGGGACAGATCTGCCTCCGGGCACTCCGCAAAGAGTCCCGATTTCGCAAGCTGTTCGGCGACCTTGTCCTTCCCGAAATCCGCGGCGCCAGTCTGGTCGAGTTTCTCCCATTCGTCGCCAGTTCCCAGCCAAGTGCGGTTGATCGCGATGCGCAGCCGATGCTTCCTCATCGCACTCCAGATGGCCATGACCATCTCATTCTGGGCATCCCACCAATGATCGTCATCATCGAAATGCCACCGAACCCTCACTTCAATCCCCTCGCTAGTATATCCGAGCATATTGAAGTCAGGTTTCGGATCGCGGCGTACGAACCTCGAATTTTCAAGCTCCTTTGCGATTGCGCGGATGGCCAGTTCGGGAGGAGATGACAGTTCCAAAGTGAAAGTCAGGAAGTACCGAAACCGACTGGTAGGTTCGCTGAAGTTCAGAATGGTGCGGTCAGCGACGCCACTGTTGGGAAAGATGTAGAGAGAGTTGGTATGCGGGTTTTTGACCGAAATCGAACGCCAGTTGATCTCATGGACTTGACCATACACTCCGTCGATCTCGACATAGTCGCCAATACGCAAAGCCTGGGTGGCGTTGAGAGCAACGCCGGAAAAGACTTCCTTCAGTGTCGATTGCGCGGCAAAGCCCAACACCAGAGCCGCCGCGCCCGATGTGGCCAGCAAAGCGCCGATTGGCTCATCGTACACGAAGTGCATCACCAGCAAGATGGCCGCCAGATAGATCGCAACCCCGACGCTTCCGGTGACAATGACGGGCACTTTCCGCGTGCCGTGATCCGACAGCAGACCATCCCAAAGGACGACGCGAACCACACCGTTCAATAGAAATGCAACACCGATGGCCGTTCCAGCAAGCAGTGCTCTCTCCACTGGGGCCACGAGTGTCTCGGCGCCTATGAAGCGAAGACCCGGGCCGACAGTGAAATCCAGGACGATCAGGAAGCCGATGAGTTCAGCCGAAGCCCGGATGCGGTGAACCCGCCCGGACACATATACGGTCCCAAACCTAACCAACAAAAGGGTGGAGCAGGCCAGAAGCCCAAACAGGCCCAAGGCAGGTATAATCTGTTGTAATGTTTCTATTTTCTCGCCCCCCCAAAGTTGTTTGATTGTTAGTCTACACTATGAGACACTTTTATTAACGGTGTCAATTTGCCGATGGCTTTCTTGGAGAGCGGGAAGGTCGACCGAGTGTAACACAGAAAGGGATGGGGGTTTGGTGTTCAACTGGGATGACGAGGCCGAAACCAAGGCGGGATACACTGCAGCCATCGAAGCTGTACTTGGCCTTGCCGCACAGAAGATGCCGGTTACAGAGAAGGCGGTCGAAGAATGGCTTGATGTGTCGCTGAGCGGCATCGACGAGAACAAGCACATCCGTCGTCATGCTATGGCGATAGCGATGCGAATGATCCGCGGACCTCTGCGCCCGCCAAATTAGGCCTGTGTTTCGCACGTTGTTTGTTCTTTCGTTCTTTGGTCCACTGGTTGCATAGGCTTGATGAAACCAAGTGCTGATACTGTTTACTTGATCACTCAGCGCATGTCGTTAGTTGCCAGTTGCAATCTGTTTGTCTGAGAGTCTCAAGGAGGCAGGTCAAACCGCTCGATTGGGGGTGGTTCAGACCCCATGAACGCAGGTCGGTGAAGTCTGCAGAGATCGCTTGGTCGGAGTTCGGAATGGCTGCATCTTACTACGTCAACACTTTTGACCTGTCTGAAAATCAGGCGCGAAAAATTTGGCGTGAAATAGTCGACGAAACATACGAGCTTTCTTCAGAAAACTCCGAGGGGAGTGACTATAGATTTTCAACCCGTATGTGGTTTGCACCAAATATCTTGTTTTTCAGTCACCGGGCGAAAGCGAACACCATAGTCAGGCCGAGCAAGCTGATTGAGAGGCACCCCACTCGCTTAATAAAGGTCAAAAAATTCAGTTCTGGCGGAGAGACCATTCAGTTGGGCGGCGAAGAGTTCCAATTGGATGGCAGTGCGCTCCACTTTGTCGATCAAAATCGACCCAAGATCGAAACATACACCGATCACGAGTTAGTTTCGATCTTTTTACCCTATTACTCAATTGGATATGATCCATCGACACATCCGCCTGTCATAAGTATCAGTCTAGAATCCGCGCTCGGTCGTTTTCTTTCGGCGACCATTGACGCCGCTTTTCGCGAACTTGAGCATCTGAGCCAAAACGAGAATCTAGCTCTTGCAGAAAGCCTCGCCGGGACGCTTAAGAACGTTCTGATTAGTCGAACGAAGCCCGACAACTACACAAACACCAGAAATGACCAAGTCATTTCCATTAAGGGCTACATTGAGAAAAACCTCAAAAATACTTGGCTTTGCGCGGACCGGATATGCCAAGAATTGAACCTATCCCGAGCGACACTCTTCCGCTGCCTGGCAGAATTCGGTGGTGTGAACCGGTACATTCTTTCGCGCCGGTTGAACAAAGCTTATCGGGATTTGTCGGAGGCACAGCCCGTGCGAGGCGTTGTTAAGGCCGTTGCTGAACGTTGGGGATTCTCTTCGCAAGCGCACTTCAGTCGGGTGTTCAAGGACGAATTTAATGTTAGCCCCGTGTCTTTGGTCGGTCGGTGGGTTCAAAAGCCTTTTTGCGCAGCGGCAACGGACAACGCTCATGAGCAAGGGAGCATCTCTCAATACGCGACGGACATCGCCGCACTGAAGTGGGCGTACGAACGTTACAGGTAGCCGAGTGGCCCTTTATTCTTCTGCATGAGACTCTCAGACAAACAGATTGCAACTGGCAACTAACGACGGCCAACGAATGATCAAGTAGAAAGGACACTACTCGGTATCCGCGAGTCTATGGCACGGACAACTAAAGAGAACGAAAGGAAGAATCTCATGGGGAACGCTCGCCTCGACTACATCTGGCTGGACGGCTATGACATCGCAAACATCCGGACCAAGGCACAAATCCACCCGGATAACTCGTACAACGGGTCAGTTGAAGACACACCAACGTGGGGCTTTGATGGCAGCTCGACCAAGCAAGCTGAGGGCTATGATTCCGACTGCATCCTTCAACCGGTTCGGGTTTATCCAAACCCCTTCAGACAAAACGCCTATCTCGTCCTATGCGAGGTTTATCATCGGGATGGACACCCCCACGAGACCAACACGCGGCATCTGATCGATCGCGAAAGCGAAGCCGAATTCTGGTTCGGCTTCGAACAGGAATACATTCTGATGACCTCCAACGGTCGTCCTGCCGGCTTTCCGGACGGTGGCTATCCGGAGCCCCAGGGGCCCTATTACTGCGCCGTCGGGGCGCACCGTGTCGAAGCGAGGGAATTGGTTGAGGAACACTGGGATGCGTGTCTTGCCGCTGACCTTGGCGTGACCGGGATCAACGCCGAGGTCTTGCTCGGCCAGTGGGAATTTCAGTGCTTTGGAAAGGGCGCCCTTCGTGCGGCCGACGACCTGATCGTCGCGAGGTACCTCCTTCACTTCATCTCCGAGAAGCACGATCTGATTGCAACATTCGATCCGAAACCGATCACTGGGGATTGGAACGGTTCAGGCATGCACTCGAATTTTTCCTACAACTACCTGCGCGATGTTGGCGGACAAGACTATATTGAAGCGCTCTGTGAGGGCTTCCGCCCGTTCCACCAAGATCACATCGATGTTTATGGTGCCGGAAACGAACGAAGGCTGACTGGGTCTCATGAGACGGCCTCTATCGATCAGTTCAGCTTTGGGGCATCCAACCGAGGCGCATCAATCCGCATCCCGCTTTACACAACGACACATGACTGGAAAGGGTATCTCGAGGACCGGCGTCCGGCGTCTGATGCTGACCCATATCTCGTCGTAGACCGCATCATGCGCACGGTCAAAGTTGCTCACGAAAAAGCGCTAAAAGCGGTCTAGTTCGTGGGAGCGGACCGTAGGATGGCGAGGATCGAGATTAAGAAGGCGATCTTCGCAAGAGGGAGGAAGCTGCACGTTCCTGAACGTGCAGCTTCCTAGCACCGGGACCGGGAACGCTCACCGGTAACCTGAGAAAGAGGGATCGGCATTTGCCCACGAACGAAACTCAGAAGAAAGGCTTACCAATAGGCCCAAAGTTTCTTGGTATTTTCGTTTTGTACTTCTTTGTTAGTTGGGCTCTGGGCATACTCAGCCTGACAGTGGCGGCCAACTACGACGGTGTTGCGATCATCTGGTTGCCTGCCGGTTCTGCTCTTGTCGCGCTGGTCTTCATAGAAATACGGCTTTGGCCAAGCGTAGCTTTGGCAGTATTGGCCTCCAACCTGTTTTACGGATCAGGCATTCAAGCCGCCGTTGGAATTGCAGTCGGAAGCACTTCGGGCGCGACCATCGCTACCTTTGCCTTGCGTCTACTCGGTCCTTGGGGGGATCTCTCGATCTTTTACAAAGCCCTAAAGCTGGGCACCTTCGGAGCAGTGATCAGCGCAGCCATTAGCGCGGCAATTGGTGTCGCATCACTCTATCTCGCTGGAATTGTACCCATATCAGATTTCGCGAAAAATTGGGCTCGGTGGGTTCTGGGAGATTCAGTCGGGATCTTCTTGTTTAGCTCGTTCGTCCTGATTTATTGCATGCTATGGGGGCATGAAAACAACAGTGTTGAGCAGTGACGTAACGCTATTCACTTGGCTTCACGAAAAGAATGATGCGCTATTTCGATTGCAAGCCACAAGCCAGAGAAACGGCACCCCTGTAATAGGTCGACGATAAAGCTGAGTAGGAAGTAGGATTTATGAAGACAGGCTGGAAACAGGAGTTGAAGGAAAACTTGCGTGGCGCCGTTCTTGTCCCAAGTATCACTGCCGGTTTGGTTGCAGGTGTTCTGACCGTCACCTTCATGTTTTCATATTCGGCCGTAATATTTACCGGTGAGCTCTCCGCTTACGTGCCACGAGCGACAGGGCAACTTCTGTTTGGTGGTGTTGTAATTGCGCTTGTCATTGGGCTCTTCAGCGAGCTTCGCGGCGTCGTGGCTTTGCCGCAAGACAACCCGACGGCAATCATCGCTGTCATGATTGCGACTCTCTCACAACTTCCCGGGAGCGCGCTCACTCCTGAAATGCTGTTTGCCCAGGCAGTCGTAATAATGGTGGTGTCGACTGCTCTTTCGGGCGTGATCTTCTACCTCGTCGGTCGGTGGCGGCTTGCGGCATTTGTCCAGCTGATACCATATCCAGTGATCGCTGGTTTTCTGGCGGCAACGGGGTGGCTGCTTTTCAAGGGCTCCTTCAGCGTAATGGCGGATCAAGCGTTTGATTTCACCCAACTCAGTGCGCTCGGTGAAGTGATGCATCTCTGGCTGCCCGGAGCCGTATTCTCTCTCATTACGTTGTTCGTGTCCCTCAAATACTCCAATGTTTTCATCATGCCTGGGCTCATCTTAAGCGCGGTGGCACTCTTTCATATAACTCTGTTTCTGAGTGGCTCTTCAAGCCAGGAAGCCATTGCCCATGGCTGGTTGCTGCAACCATTTGGAGAGGGCGCATTGTGGCAACCAGTACCTATTTCCACCTTCCTTGCAGCCGACTGGACATTGTTTGTGGCAGAATTCACCGGGCTGGCCACTATTCTTTCGATCGCGCTCATCTCGGTACTTCTGAACTTCACAGCGCTCGAATCAGCCTTTAACCGTGACATAGATGTCCATCGCGAGATGCGCCTGGCCGGCATTGCAAACCTTCTTGCTGCGCCCGGCGGAAGCCTTGTTGGATATCATTATGTCAGCCTCTCTACTCTTGGGCGTCGGATGCGTGGAGATAGTCGGCTCGTCGGGGTCGTCGTCGCAGTGTTCTGCCTTCTTACGATGACAGTCGGAGCTGGTGCTCTGTCTGTCTTCCCAAAATTTGTGCTTGGCGGCTTGGTAATGTTCATCGGACTGGGCTTCCTTTATGATTGGGTGGTCAAAAGCTGGTCTAATCTCGGGCGCGGTGACGTAGCGATAATATTTGCGATCCTCTTTGTCGTCGAGTTTATCGGGTTTCTGGAGGGTGTAGCGACCGGCGTGGCCGCAGCTGTTGTGTTGTTCGTAGTCAGCTACAGCAAGCTAAATGTTGTTCGCTTGGCAATGGATGGAAGTGATTTCTCGAGCAACGTCGATCGCCCGGATGACCACCGAAAGGCCTTGTCCTCCGAGGGGCAGAAGATTCTATATCTCAAACTCCATGGTTTCATCTTCTTTGCATCCTCAATCAAGCTGTACGAGGAAGTGGTAGGAGCCCTGACAAGAGAATCTGGCCCGCCTGAGTTTGTAATCCTTGATTTTCAGCTAGTGTCTGGTCTGGATACTTCTGCTGTTCACGGTCTGGTCAAGATCAAGAAGAAGGCGCTGGAAGTCGGAACGCAACTCGCCTTGGCTCACGTCCCCGCAGAAATCGATCAACAATTGCATGAGGAAGAGTTCCTTGATGGCGACGCTGTTATCGAGCCAATCTTTAGGGATGCAGACAGCGCCCTGGAATGGTGCGAAGATTTCCTTCTCAGAACGGCTGGCATTGATCCAAGCCCAGAAGCTTTGCCGATTGATGATGGGTTGATTGAGATTTTTATGACCAAGGCTGTTGTTCAAAGATTCCGAAGTTATTTGGAAGCGACTGAATTCTCTCAGGGCGACGTAGTTTCACAACCCGGCATTAAGCAGCGTTTGCTGCACTTCATCGAGCAAGGGACCGTTTCCATCTACCTCGATGAATTGGATGGCGAAAAGCATAGAATAAGAGGCGCGGGCCCTGGTTCTATGGTCGGTGTCGCCAGCTTTTTTAGGCAAGGAAACGTGGGGACGCTTGCGGTAGGCATAGCGGACAGCAAAGGAACCGCTCATGTTTTGACAGATGTCGCATTCGAACGCATGAAGTCCGAAGATCCTGACTTGGCTCTGAAATTTCAGACATATGCACTCGAGTATGTTTCGGAGCGGTTGGCAAGCAACTTGCGCACGCTTTCATTGATACTTCGCTTGGAAGAGTAATCACATAGTCTCCAGTCTTCTCTCCATCCTATGATATGGCTTCGCTTCGCCTCCGTGAACGATGATCGGCAGGAGTAGGGCGCAGCCCACTCTTGTTTTGCGTTCATTTTTGATTATATTTCATACACGCGAAGTGAGAGGTGCCGTGCCATGTCCCGAACGACCACGATGACCGTCCGCCTTGGTGGAGCATTGAGTGACTTCGTGTCGGCCAATGTAGGCGATGACGGGTCCTATGAGAACGTCAGTGAGTACATCCGCGACCTGATCCGGCGTGACAAAGAGAGGGCGGAGCAGGAAGCCTTCAACCGGCTGAAGGGCGAGCTGACCCACGCGTTCGCAGCGCCCGAGGAGACGTATCAACCGCTGACGGCAGCCGAGGTGATTGCGCGGAACAGGGCCTGATCCGATGCCCGCCGTCCGAATCCAGGAAGGGGCGTCCCACCGCCTCGATGACATCTACCGCTACACCCGTGGCAGGTGGGGAGATGATCAGGCCGAGAAATACATCACCGGCCTGTTTGCAGCCTTCGACAAGATCGCTGACCACGGCGTTGCGTCAAAGCCCATCCCGGCCGAGTTCGGCCTCAACGGATTTTTCTTTCGCTACGAACGCCATTTTGTCTACTGGCGACATCTCTCGAATGGCGACATCGGGATCGTGACCATCCTGCATGAGCGCATGCATCAGATCGACCGGTTCCGAGATGACTTCGGCCTAGGCTGATCGGCTGATTTTCCAATGAGCGTCAGATTTGCGCAGGGTTTCGCGTGGGTCCCTCGGGGTCCGACGCTGGCACGAGAGAGAGTTCGTTGCATGTGTCATCCCCTCCGCCACCTTACCTTTTTCTTCGAGTTCGATGGGCCACCTTTGGCGGCCTTTTCTTTTGTTTTTTATGGGGTTTTTTGAAAAATGCTTTCTTCTCGCTTTCTTTCGATTTGGCTGGTATCTGTTCATTGAGTGGTATGAGATGTGGTATGAATGCCCATGGCACTGACGGGCAAGCTGACCAAGAAGCTGGTGGAGAATCTCGGACCTGGGCGTCACGGGGACGGCAACGGATTGTACCTGGTTGTCGATCCGTCCGGGGCGCGCCGCTGGATCGTGCGTGTTGTGATCAAAGGGCAGCGCAATAAAAACGGTGCCCCGCTGCGCACGGACTTCGGGCTGGGGAGCGCAGATCTGGTGACGTTGCATCAGGCGCGAGACCGGGCGTTGGAATACCGGCGGATGGCCCGGTAGGGCCTCAACCCCAGATACAACGCTCGGCAGGCGATCCCGACATTCGAGGAAGTCGCGCATCAGGTGCACATTGAGCGCCTGCCGACATGGAAGAATGCCAAGCATGGCCAACAGTGGATCAATACCCTGCGAGATTATGCCTTCCCCAAGATTGGACGAATGCCCATCGACAGCATTGGGCAACCTGAGGTGCTGATGTGCCTGTCGCCGATCTGGACGGAGAAGCACGAAACAGCCCGCAGATTGGCACAGCGGATCAAAGCCGTTCTCGATGTGGCGAAGTCGAAGGGGTTCCGAGAGGGTGAGAACCCCGTGACGGCCATCAAAGATGCGGGTGTATTGCCCAAGGTCAAATCCAAGCCCCAGCATCACAAAGCGATGGACTGGCGAGATGTTCCGGCATTCTACGCGGAGCTGAGCTCCCGCAATGCTATGGCAGCAAAAGCCCTTATGTTCACCTGCCTGACCGGATCGAGAACCAGTGAGGTCCTCCATGCGCGATGGGACGAGATGGACTTTGAGAGCCGGCTATGGACCTGTCCTGCCGAGAGGATGAAAGGCGGGGAAGCGCACCGTGTACCCCTGACTGACGAGATGGAGGCGTTGTTGCTCCCCTTGCGCGCGATGCAGTCGGACTATGTGTTTGAGGGTCAAAGGCGCCATAGACCGCTGTCCAACATGGCGATGCTGATGTTGCTGCGCCGTATGGGGGTCGAGGGGGTGACTGTCCACGGGTTCCGATCCACGTTTCGGGTCTGGGCGGCGGAAGTGGCCAACGCCCCGCGCGAGGTCGCGGAGATGAGTCTTGCGCACCGAATCGGCTCGGAAGTGGAGCTTGCCTATCAGCGATCCGACCTTCTGGAGAAGCGCCGACACCTGATGGAGCGGTGGTCGCACTACGTGAAATCGGCTGTGGGGTAGGCCTTTCTCAAGTTCACGCACAAAAACTTAGGTGCGAAAGGTATTGATGATGCCCCCCTTTCCACAGCCTTTTGACGGTCTGCCCGAGTAGAACAAAAGCCTTGAAGGTTCGAAAGGGTGGCCCCACGATACCCTTTAATGGATGAATCTGAACAAAATGAGCGTCTAGTCGCGATCGTCAGGCGCTTCTACGATTATCAACCCAAGACGCTTTTGAGTTTTGGTGCCCCTCCATTTGACATCTCCAGGCCAAATATTCACGACAGCAAGCCGGAGTTCCTTGCAGAGAAGCAGGCTGTAGATGACGCGATACGCGCGGCTGAAGCCCTGTTCGAGTTCTTAGCGGGCGCTTGGGGCGAAGATAAAGACACGTCAGCTCTGGCTATTCGGGTAATAACCGCAGTCGATGGTGAGGCTCGCTTCTCGTCAAATACGCTTCCCGTTGAAACTGCGCTTGGCCTCATTCGAAGGAATGCAGCGACACATGGGCTGAGCTACACGATGACCGCCCTTCTTGCTGATTTGGCACATGGGCTTACGGCGATGAGGTCTGTGAGAGCCTCGAAGAGATGAAAGCATGGTCGTTCAATCTTGGCCACGAGCACCTCGCCACTACCATCAATGCGTACCTGCCCGTCAGCAAGCAGCGCCAGAAAGAGATCATCAGGGGAATGGGAAGGGATCGGTGAGCCGAAGCGACAAAGCCTGCTGAGGCTCATGCGCGGACATGGTCACGTCGGGCGGAAAGAAGACCTTTGCTGCGCAAGCGAGCGACTCGTTCCAATCAGGAAAGACCGGACATTCGTGCTGGGGCAACGCCCGGTCTTCTCTGTGACGCTGCAGGCGGTTCTAAATCCAACCGGCGTACTGACGAACCGTTCCCCAACTATCTGAACGCAGTACAAGCGGGAATTCGTAGCTTTCACCCGGTACTGGCGCCTGAAATGGCCAGCTGACCAGTTGTCACGAACACTCCACCAGCCAGCCTTCGATCAGTGCGGCAAAGTTGTTCTTCGACTTCATTTCAGAGGCAGTTGCCTGCGCTCCCCACTAGCTTGAAATCGCCATCGGCAGAGTGATCCGTACCATCAGTCCTGGGTCGCATTCATCAAGATCCAAATGACCGCCGTGGGCCACTGCAACAGCATTTGCAATTGGAAGCCCCAGGCCACTGCCTGCCCCGGGAACAACCTGCCCAAACCGAGCGAGTGCTGTCTCGAAATCTGACGTCTCAATACCTTTACCGTCATCGACTACTGCAATTTTGGCATGATAGTTGTCAGTCATGAGTTGAACACAAACTTTCGTAAGCTGCTCTCCGCCATGGAAGAAAGCATTGGTCACAAGGTTCTCAATGGCTTGCTCAAGCAGCAGCGCATCGACACGCACAAGAACCGGGTCGCCGTCCGTCTCAAGCTCCAGCCGGACGTTGCGGATCATCGCGTCGCGTTGCAATCGTTTGACGATACTTTCCAATGTCGATGCTAAATCCACAATGGCGAGGTTTTCGAAGGGAGGGGCAGAGCGTGCTCTTTCAAAGGCCAGGAGATCTTCGGACAGTTTGGCGGCATGTGCGGCAGCTTCGACAAGATCGGCACTTCGGGTCTTGAAATCCGCCTCCGATTTTGAGTTCACAACGGCCTCCGACAACGCCAGCACACCTGCAATCGGATTGCGCAATTGATGAGCCGCATCGGAAATGAAGCGGTCCTTGGCCTGGATCGTCGCCGACATTTCCGACAGCAACTCGTTCAGTCTGCCGACGACACCCTTCACCTCTTCCGGGATTGCTCGCTTGATTGTTGTCAAATCCTGTGCTGACCGACGCTCGATCGCGCGTTCGAGATCCAGAAGTGGGCGCAGCCCGACCCGCACACCGAACCAGACGAAAAAGGCAACTGCGGCAACAAGTGTGGCCATCACAGCATAGGTGCGTTGCGACAGGCTTCGCACAAATCCATCCCGCAAGGACAGGTCTTGCCAAACGGTGAAGGTGAACTGGCCTGACAGCCCGTCAATTTCCAGGTTGTCTGAAAACCGGACCGCCCTCACCGAACGTCCGTGATACTGAGCATCGAAATATGTATAAGACCCGGATTCGAAATCCTCAGGGGGAACAGGCGGCGTTGCGTACCCAGTCACGAATGCGCCATCGGGTGCATAAACGTGATAGAAGACCGATCCGCCCGAGGTATTCCGCAAGAGATCACGCGTCTCCTGGCTCAAGGCGTCACCTCCACTGATTGAGATGTCACGGGAAATACTCAGTGCGGTGACCAGAAGGGATCGGTCAAACCGGTCAGCAGCCCGGATCTGGGCATCTCTGGCAGCCCAAATCGCAACGGCGGCAGAGATCAACAGAAGCGGGATGAGGATAATGATCGTGAGCCGCAGGCGGAGCGACAAGCTCCGTGTCATCGGTCAGGCTCTATCATCGCATAACCAATTCCACGCCGCACAGAGATTTCCACACCGAAGGTCCTGAGCCGCTTGCGCAGGCGTGAAACATAGACCTCCACAACAGACTCTTCGACATCGCTGCCGGTTCCGTACAAGGCGTCGAGCAACGCCTGTTTTGACACAAAACGACCATTTGCCGTCAGCAGTGTCTCGAACAGTGAGACCTCTCTTCGCGGCACAGATAAATCACCCTCCGGGCCCAATAGGGCTCGCGCCGTCGGATCAAATGTGAGTAGTCCGATGCTTAGTGACTTTGGATCAACCCGCCGCGGACGCCGGCTTAGGGCACGGATGCGCGCACTAAGCTCATCCATCTCAAACGGCTTTGAGATGTAATCATCAGCGCCAGCATCAAGGCCGACTACTTTATCGCTGATCTCGGACTGCGCCGTGAGCATCAAAACCGGGCGCATGTCTCCTCTGCCGCGCATTGCCGCCAGAACCTCAAGCCCGCCCATCCCCGGCAACTTGATGTCGAGAATTACGAGGTCTCCTCCATCGTCGCGCAGGAACAGATCGGCTTCGGCGCCATCGTGAAGCAGATCAACAGCATGCCCTTCGTCTTGAAGGCGGTAGGCGATGCCTTTGGCGACCGAAACATTGTCCTCTACTATGACGATGCGCATGAAGTTTTTTTTCCGATGAAAGGTTCATGAAAGATTGGCACTGAATGTTGCCCGCATCAAGTCGGCTCTGTTGAGCTGATTGTGAATGAAGTGCAGGGTTGGGAGACCCTGTTTTCTGGGAGGAAAACATGAACAAACTGTACAAGCGCTCGGCGGCGCTTCTCACCACTGTTTCGGCCATTGGCCTTGCAATGCCTGCTTTTGCGGACGGCCATGGTCTCGATCTGACCGGCGAGACTGTAGAATGGATCATTCCGTTTTCGGAAACCGGCGGCTCTGCGCGTTGGGCCAACTTCTACGCTCCGCTTCTGAGCGAAGCATTGCCAGGCAATCCGACCGTTGTCGTAATCTTCATGCCAGGAGCGGGATCGACGCGGGGCGCCAACCACTTCCAGGGACTGGAATATGAAGACGGGACCACGATCTTCGGATCCTCCGGTTCCACCCAGTTTCCATTCCTGCTGAATGACCCGCGGGTGCGCTATGAATATGGTGACTGGAACGTGGTTTTGGCCTCTGGCACCGGTGGCGTCGCCTATCTTCCGGCCGACCTTGCCGCACAGCTGGAGGCTGGCGGTGTGGATGCGCTGCTGGAGGAAAATTTCATCTACGGTAGTCAGGGTGCAACACGGCTTGATCTTGTGCCGCTTCTTGCGTGGGAATTGCTGGGTCTCAGCGTGGAGCCTGTCTTCGGCATCGAAGGCCGGGGAGATGGTCGCCTGATGTTCGAGCGTGGCGAGGCGAATATCGATTATCAGACCTCGTCATCCTACCTGTCTGGTGTGGTGCCGCTTGTCGAAGCCGGAACGGCGGTTCCGTGGTTCTCCTTCGGGGCGCTGGATGCCGATGGCAACCTTGTTCGCGACCCCACCTTCCCGGATATGCCAAGCTTTGCAGAAGTGTGCGAAGCCGCACCAAGCTGCGAGACGAGCGGACCGGCATGGGATGCTTGGGTCGCCTTCTTCACGGCAGGCTTCCCGGCTCAGAAGATGGTGTTCCTGCCCGCAGGCGCCCCCCAAGAAGCAATTGACGCGTACTCTGCGGCGTTCCGGGCCATTACCGAGCGGGATGATTTCGCAGAGATCTCTGAGGCCCGCCTTGGCGTCTATCCGCAATTGACCGGCGCTGCCGCTCAGGTTGCTCTGGAACGCGCCACCAATGTGCCAGAAGAGGCGCAAACTTACGTGATTGAGTGGCTCGCAGATCGCTACGGCGTCGTTCTGCAGTAACCTCGCTCTTCCTCCTGCGGCTTAGGGCTGCGGGGGGATTCCCGCACGGAAACCTCTGAAAAGACAGGAGTCCGCAATGGAACTCTTTGCTACCGCCATGCCTGCGCTTGGCGACGCTTTCGGCATGATCCTGAACCCAGTCGTTTTGGGCCATTTGGTACTCGGCGTCGTGATGGGACTATGTATTGGGGTTTTTCCTGGTCTCGGCGGAATTGCGGGCCTGTCTCTTCTTTTGCCGTTTATGTACGGGATGGAACCTCTTTTAGGGTTGGCTCTGATGGTCGGCATGGTGGCGGTTGTGCCAACTTCCGACACCTTCGCCAGTGTTTTGATGGGCATTCCCGGGTCTTCGGCAAGCCAGGCGACCGTGCTGGATGGGTTTCCGCTCGCCAAGAAAGGGCAGGCGGCGCGTGCCCTGTCGGCGGCGTTCTCCTCGTCGCTTTTTGGAGGGCTACTTGGCGCAACCTTCCTGACCTTCTTCATTTTGGCCGCCCGGCCAATCGTGCTGGCGTTTCAGACGCCGGAATTGCTTATGGTCACGATTTTCGGGCTCTCCATGGTTGGTATTCTGGCAGGCCGGGTCGCCATCAAAGGAATTGTGGCCGCCTGTCTCGGCCTTTTGATCGGCACCATCGGTGAAGGCGCGGCCTCGGGTGAGCTGCGGATGGCCTCCTATGATCTGCCCTACCTTGTGGACGGGTTCAAACTGGTGATTGTCGGGCTGGCGATATTCGCCGTCCCGGAGATCATCGCGCTCCTAAGACAGGATAAGGCCATCTCCGACCGGCAGGTTCTGGGCGGCGGATGGCTGACCGGGGTGAAGGATTGGTGGGCTAATATATGGTTGTCGGTGCGCTGTTCCCTGATTGGTGTGGCTGTTGGTGTGATCCCGGGGCTTGGCGGATCCGTTGTGGACTGGATTGCCTATGGACACGCGGTGCAAACCTCCAAGGACAAATCGCAGTTCGGATCAGGCGACATCCGGGGCATCGTCGGCCCTGAAAGCTCCAACAACGCCAAGGAGGGCGGCGGGCTGGTTCCGACACTTCTGTTCGGTATTCCCGGCTCCGGCTCTATGGCCATCTTCATCTCGGGTGTGGCGCTGCTGGGAACCGGCCAGATCGAGGTTGGTCCCTCGATGATCAACAACAACCTCAATTTCACCTATGCCATCGTCTGGCTTCTGGCCCTCGCCAATGTCGTCGGCACGCTCATTTGCATTGCTGCGGCAGGTGGCATCGCGCGGCTGACAAACATCCGTTTCGCACTGCTGGCCCCGTTCCTGTTCATGATCATCGCCTTCGCGGCGTTTCAGTCGCGGCAATCCATCTGGGATCTCGTCGCCCTGTTTGGCATTGGACTGCTGGGTATTCTCTTGCGCCGCTTTGACTGGTCGCGCCCGGCCTTCCTGATTGGCTTTGTCCTTTCGGCGCCCGCCGAGCGCTACACGAACCAGGCCTATCAGATCGCAAGCTCCCGCTTTCGGCGGAGTTTTGAAGAAGGGCTAGACTATATCTTCAGCCCTATCGTGATCGTTCTGGTCATCATCACGCTGCTTTCGGTCATCCTTGGCTTGCGGCAGGCGAAGAATATCCAGGCCGAAGGCGATGTGAACTCCGGAGGCAAGCGCGCACCACTGCTCTTTCTGTTGGCGATCACCGCCTATATTGCGATTGCTTACACCGACGCCTCGATGATCCCAGACTACGCCCGGACCGACCGCGTCTTCCCGGTCTTCGTTGGCACTCTCGGATTGATCGGCTGCGCTCTCCTCTTGCTGAAGATGCGACTGAAGCCCGAAACCGATCCGCTTTTTGCCGATCGAGAGGTCGAAGATAGCGAGAGCAATGCCTACGGTCTTTGGGCAACGTTGGCCTGGTTTGGCGGGCTGCTTCTCCTGACCGCGCTTCTCGGCTTCATCCTGGCGCTGGCGGTGTTCCTGTTGCTCTTCATCCGGTATCGCGCGGGGAAATCCTGGGGGTTCGCAACGCTCTACACCGCTGCCGGAATCGCCTTCATCTGCGGGATGGCGGCAACTCTCAACCGCGATTTCCCACCGGGCCTGCTGCAATCCTACCTTGATCTTCCCTGGCCGCTGACATGACACCCCTGCGCCTCTTGCGAATTGATGGGGATGGGATTGGCCCCGAGATCATGGTGGCAACCGTCGCCGTTCTTGACGCCGTCGCGTCGCGCATGGCCCGCCCTATGGAGATCACCAAAGCAGAGATTGGCTTTCCTGCGCTTGCGGCCAGCGGGTCGACCATCCCGGAAGATGTGATCGCCCAGGCGCGCGATGCCGATGGGGTCTTGCTCGGGCCGGTCTCGCACAACGCGTATCCACCGAAAGAAGAGGGCGGCCTAAACCCGTCCGGTGTGCTGCGCGCCAAACTGGAGCTTTTCGCCAACATCCGGCCTGCCAAGTCTTGGCCCGGTGTGCCCCGCCCAGTGACGGCGCCGCTGGATTTGGTTGTCGTGCGCGAGAACCTTGAGGGCTTCTACGCCGACCGCAACCTTCACCAAGGGCCCGGGGAATTCATGCCGGTTCCCGGCGTGGCCATGGCGTTCCGGAAAATCACAGAGGCTGGCAGCCGACGGATCGCTGAAGCGGCGTTTGAGATCGCCCGGCAGCGTCCCAAGAAGCATGTGACGGCGGTCCATAAGGCCAATGTGATGCGGTTGTCGGACGGGCTCTTCTTGGACTGTGTTCGGGAGGTCGCCAAGCGCTTCCCGGATGTCACCTATGACGAAGTTCTCGTCGATGCGGCCGCTGCGCTTTTGGTGCGCGATCCGGGGCAGTTCGACGTCATCGTCACCACCAATATGTTCGGTGATATCCTGTCGGATTTGGTTTCTGAGCTCTCCGGTGGGCTCGGCCTGGCGGGGTCTTTGAACCGGGGTGCCGACACGGCGGCCGCGCAGGCGCAACACGGCTCTGCTCCTGGAATTGCCGGAATGGACTGCGCCAATCCTGTCTCGCTCATTTTGTCAGCCGCGATGCTTCTCCGCCACCTCGGCGAGGCACAGGCGGCGGAGGCCATCGAGAGCGCCATCGCATCCTGTCTCGCCTCACCTGATACACGCACCTCCGACCTTGGCGGCACGCTCGGAACGCGCGCGTTCACCCATGCCGTGGTCACTGCACTGGGAGCACCCTGACATGACACAAACCGCAATACCCTTCTGGTTCATGCGCGGAGGTACGTCTCGTGGACCGTATTTCCTGCGCAGCGACCTTCCCGAAGACCTCGAAACCCTGGCGCGGGTGCTGGTTGCGGCTATCGGCTCGGGCCATCCGCTCAATATAGACGGGATTGGTGGCGGCAATGCGGTCACGACCAAGGTCGCGATGTTATCGCGGTCAAAGGACAGCAACGCGGATATCGACTACTTCTTTGCGCAGGTTGGTGTTGAGGATGGACAGGTCGACTTCAAACCTACTTGCGGAAATATACTGTCAGGTGTTGGACCAGCAGCTATTGAGATGGGCCTTGTGAAACCAAGAGGTGAGACGACAGCCATTCGCATTCGTGCCGTCAATACCGGAGCGCTGATAGAAGCAAAAGTGCAGACGCCAGGCGACAACATTCGATACGATGGCGTTGCGCGGATTGACGGCGTGCCGGGTCGCGCCGCGCCTGTTGGCCTTCAGTTCATGGGGACAGTTGGTGGCGCGACGGGGGCGTTTCTGCCCACTGGAAACCGCATCGACGTGTTTGACGATGTCGAAGTAACCTGCATGGACGTTGCCATGCCGATGGTGATCGCTCGGGCGCAAGATCTTGGTTTGACTGGGTATGAGACAGTCACCGAGTTGAACGACAACAAGGCACTTTTTTCTCGAATAGAGACTGTCCGACGCCTCGCGGGGGAAGCCATGGGCATGGGCGATGTATCCAAGTCGGTCACTCCCAAATTCGGCCTTCTGGCGGCACCGCGCGCCGGTGGAACGATAGCGACCCGGTATTTCATGCCGTGGACGGCGCACCCGACGATGGCGGTAACTGGAGCGCAATGTCTGGCTTCCTGCGTCCTGACCCCTGGCACCGTCGCAGAGGGTCTTTGTTCCGCACCATCGGAAAGCCCTGCAACGATCGTTTTAGAACACCCGAGTGGGTCCATCGATGTGGTTGTGGATTTCGAGCGCGACCGAAGAGACATCACCATCCGCTCTGCCGGGCTGGTGCGTACCGCCCGCCTTCTGGCGCGGGGCGACGTCATGATCCCGCCTGGAGTAATTTGATGAGCTTTCTCCATTCAGACTGTATGCACGCCGACCGCTTTAACCGGAAAGGCAATGACACCCCATGAAGGTTCATATCCTTGATGACTGGTTCGATACACTGCGGGGCCTGCCTTGCTTTTCAAAGCTGGCATCGCATGAGGTTACGATCTGGACCGATCATGAACCGGACCCGGCGAAACTCGCCAAGCGGGTGGAGGAGGCGGAGTGCCTTGTCCTTTTCCGGGAGCGCACCGCCATTTCAAGAGACCTGCTTGAGCGGCTCCCGAATCTACGGCTCATCTCACAGCGCAGTGTCTATCCGCATGTCGACGTTGCAGCCTGTAGCGATCACGACGTTCTCCTGTGCTCGAACATGCATAGCGACACGCCCTCCTATGCGGCGGCGGAGATGACGCTAGCCCTGATGCTCGCCAGCTACCGGCAGATCCCTGAACAGGTGGCCTCGATCCGGGCAGGGAAATGGCAGGCAGGAGTGGGAAGAACGATGCGGGGGCGGACACTCGGGCTATACGGCTATGGTCGCATTGCACAGGCCGTCGCGAGTTATGCCAAGGCAATGGGTATGCATGTGCAATGGTGGGCTTCTGAAGTCGGTCGGGCGCGCGTCCGGGCGGATGGCGAGTGCCTCGCACAGGACCGGGCTACGTTTTTTGCAACCTCGGATATCGTCAGCCTTCATGTCCGTCTAAAGCCAGAGACACGAGGGATTATCACGGCCGATGACCTGTCTCGAATGATGCCGCGCAGCCTTCTCGTGAACACCTCCAGGGCGGGGCTCATTGCACCGGGTGCACTTGAGGCGGAGATTGCCAAGGGGCGCATATTCGCAGCCGTTGATGTCTTCGACACAGAGCCAGTGACCGACATTTCGCATCCGCTTCTAACCCACCCGCGGGTCTTGCCGACCCCTCATCTGGGCTACGTGACCGAAGATGAATTTGACCTGCAGTTCAGCGACATATTCGACCAGATCAACGCCTATAAGAGCGGCACCCCCATCCACATGATCAACCCGGAGGTTTGGCGTCCATAGACCTTCTCTGGATTGCCACAGATCGCCGGCTCAAATGCTGGGAGCAACGAATGAGCATCAAATCGATCCTTTGCGCCTATAGTGGCGATCCCTCAAAAGGCAGCGGTCTGCGGCAGGCCATTAAACTGGCAAAAAGACACGATGCGCATCTGACATGCGTCGCTAAAACAGGTGGGATTGGGTTTCTTCATCGTCAGTTGCCCGCGCAACTTCCTAAGCATGTCATTGCACAGCTCGACGCGAATGGCCAAAAAGTCATGGCGGAAACAAAGGCGCGTTTCCTTGATGTGGCAGCGTCGGAAGGTTTGGCGGATCGGGCGGAATTCGTGGAGCTAGACCCAAAGACGAGCGGTCCGATTGCCGCTTTCGCCCGGGCGTTCGATCTGGTTGTCATCGGTCATCATGTCGGTGCTGTCTTTGAAGATGACTACGCGACTAATCCCGACCTGATCGCCTTACGCAGTGGTCGCCCAGTCCTCATAGTGCCGGAAAAGCATAAAACATCCGAAACCGCCGCCACCAGTGTACTAGTTGCCTGGGACGGGAAACGCGCAGCAATTTGCGCAATTGCCGCGGCGATGCCGATCCTTGAGCAGGGTGCGGACGTGACGCTGCTCTCAGTTTCTCAAACTCCCAGAAACACGGATAGGCTTGTCAACAACCTGTCAATGCACGGCGTCACGGCTAGGTCTGTCACGGTTGGTCAAGCTGGTAGCGTCGCCGACACGATCCTGGCTTATTCCAAATCAGAAGAGGTCAACCTGATCGTGATGGGGGCCTTTGAACACAGCAAGTTTAGCCATGACATTGTAGGTGGCGCTGCGACGGATGTTCTGAAAGAGGCACATGTGCCGGTGCTTCTGGCCCATTGAAGGCAACTGATGACACCTCACTCCATCGAAACGAATTGACTGTGGGCAGCATCGGCGACGGCATCAATTAGCGCCTTGGACGTCTCAGAGTGCCTGACACCGCGTCGCGTCAGCAGGCCCACGGGTCGACGGATCTCCGGCGCGCAAAGCGGCGCGAAATGTGTCCGACACCGTCCGACCACGGATGAGCGGGGTAGCAGAGCGATACCGCATCCGGTTTCAACCAGATCAATCGCGGTGGTGGATCGCCCAACCTCGAAGGACCAGCGGCAGGACACTCGTGCTGCGGCCATTGCTTCGTCTATCAGCAACCTGTTCCCGGTGCCCTGACGAGGGAGGATCACGGCCTCTTGCATCAGTTCTTCCCATGAAACGGTATCCTGTGCGGATAGGAGGTGATCTTCAGGAAAGGTCGCAACAATCGGGTCGTCGAAGAGCGGATGAAACTCCGTGCCGGGGTCGAGCGCCGGAATGGAACAGATCCCGAAATCCGCTTCACCGGATACGACGGCTTCTGCAACCTCATTGGCGCTGTGGTCAAGGATCCGAACCCGAAGCGCCAAACCCTCTTTGCGCTGCATCTGAAGAGCTGGAGCCAACAGGCCAGAGACGATGGTCGGGATTGTGGCAACTGTCACGATCTCGTTGCGTTGAAACGCGAAGCGGGCAGTTTCATCGCGCATCGCCAGGGTTATTTCCTCGGCATCAGCAATCATCGCTTCGGCCCGGGCTTTCAGACGCTTGCCGGCCAGGGTTGGGATCACCCGCCGTGTATGGCGTTGAAACAACTGAGTTTCCAGCATCTCCTCCAGCTTCATGATGCGACGGGTGACAGCCGGCTGCGACAACCCAATCCGATCTGCCGCCCCATGAAAGGAACCGGTTTCCATCACGGCGAGAAAGGCCTGTAGGTCGGTGAAGTCATAATTGATGCGCATACTGCATCAATTTCACGATATCCATCATTAGTCAAATCAACCCAAGCGACTTAAACCCTCGTCAAGTCAGAGGAATAAGCCAGATGATCAGCCAGTACGACGTGGCCATAGTTGGTGGTGGGAATGCAGCGCTTTGCGCAGCGATGACAGCAGCGGAGGCAGGCGCTCGTGTCCTGATCCTTGAAGCCGCCCCAAAGCCCTATCGTGGCGGCAACTCGCGCCATACCCGGAACTTTCGCTGCATGCACACAGGACCGCTCGACCCCTTGGTCGAGAGCTATGGCGAAGACGAATACTACGCTGACCTCATGAAAGTGACCGATGGCAAAACCGACGAGCATCTGGCCCGTCTCGCCATCCGCAGATCGGAGGAGTGCCTGCCCTGGATGCAGGAGCATGGTGTCCGCTTCCAACCTTCGCTTTCCGGCACCCTCTCGCTTGCGCGCACAAATGCCTTCTTCATGGGCGGCGGCAAAGGTCTCGTGAACGCCTATTACCGAACTGCTGAAGGACTTGGGGTGGATGTGCTCTACGAAGCAGCGGTCACCCATCTTGAGCTGGAAGTCGACCGCATCACGCGCGTGTTGTACACGCAGGATGGGATCGAACATTCGATCTCGCCAAGATCGGTCATCGTCGCCTCTGGGGGGTTCCAGGCAGATATTGATTGGCTTGCCCACGCCTGGGGGGAGCCGGCAAAAAATTTCCTGATCCGAGGCACCCCCTATAACCGTGGTGTTGTTCTGGCCGATCTTCTGGACCAGGGGGTAGAAAGCGTCGGCGACCCCACCCAGTGCCACGCCGTGGCGATCGATGGGCGCGCGCCGAAGTTCGACGGGGGTATCGTTACGCGGCTCGATTGTGTGCCGTTCTCCATCGTCGTGAACAAACAAGGCGAACGCTTTTATGACGAGGGCGAGGATGTCTGGCCCAAGCGCTATGCGATCTGGGGGCGCCTGGTGGCGGCTCAACCAGATCAGGTTGGCTATGCGGTCATTGATTCCAGATCGATGAACTTGTTCATGCCTTCCGTCTTCCCACCGATAAAGGCCGATACGCTGGACGAGCTTGCCGAGAAACTTGGACTGTCCCCTGACAAGCTCACCGCAACTGTTGAGGAATTTAACGCTGCATGCGGCGACATCAGCGCCTTTCACCCGACTGAGTTGGATGGTGTTGCCACGTTGGGGCTCTCCCCTCCTAAGTCGAACTGGGCCAGACCTATCGCCGAGGCGCCCTTCTACGGCTACTCGCTACGCACCGGCGTCACATTCACCTATCTCGGGCTGAAAGTTGACCAAAACGCGCAATGTTCAACCGGCAACGGCCCGATCAGGAACCTCTGGGCAGCAGGCGAGACCATGGCCGGTTCGATCCTGGGTCAGGGCTATCTCGCTGGATTCGGCATGACCATTGGAACTGTCTTCGGACGCATCGCAGGACGGGAGGCCGCAGCCCATGCAAACTGAGCTTCTCAAAGAAGCCCGCCGTCAGGCCGAGATCTGTAACGCCTGTCGCTACTGCGAGGGCTATTGCTCTGTCTTTCCAGCGCTGCACCGGTTGCGCGAGTTCTCTGACGCGGATCTCATACAATTTGCCAATCTCTGTCACAACTGCCGTGGATGCTACTACGCCTGCCAGTACACCGCCCCGCATGAGTTTGACCTTAACCTTCCCGGCATTCTTGCAGATCTTCGGCAGGACAGTTGGGAGGAGTTTGCCTGGCCGCAGGCGCCCGCAAAGGCGTTTCAACGCAATGGCGTGCTGATTGCACTCGTAACGATCCTTGGATTTGCACTCATGTTTGTGGCGGCTCGGTTTCTCGGATCGGCAGGAGGTGAGGGTTTCTACGCAGTCCTGTCACACAATGCGATGGTGGCGATCTTTGCACCGGCATTCCTTTTTCCACTGCTTAGCCTTGGCGTCAGTATTCGGCGCTACTGGGGGGAAACCGGCGGAGGGTCTGTCGCTTTCTCGGACCTGAAGGGGGCCTTGGTGTCAGCGGCCAAGATGAAAAACCTCGCAGCAGGCCACGGCGAAGGCTGCAATTTCGAGGATGAAGACCGATTTAGCCACGCGCGCCGCCATGCACATCATCTGGTCATGTATGGCTTTCTGCTCTGCTTTGCTGCAACCACGTCGGGTACCGTGATGCACTATGGTTTGGGCCTGCACGCACCCTATCCGCTTTGGTCGCTGCCAAAACTGCTTGGCGTCACGGGTGGACTGATGCTGACAGCTGGTGCGTTCTGGATGGCTAGGCTCAAACTCAAATCCGCACAAGAGCTTGGATCTGCCTCAGCTTGGGGTGGAGAAATGGCCTTTGTCTTGTTGCTGAGCTTTGTGGCGGTTTCCGGCCTTGCGCTCTACCTGTTCGGTCAGACAGTGGCAATGCCGACCCTGCTGGCTCTGCATCTCGGTGCAGTTCTGGCCTTCTTCTTGCTGACACCGTTCACCAAAATGGCACATGGCTTCTATCGCATGGCCGCATTGGTGCGAGAAGAGAACTCAAATCGGCATTCATCATAAGAAAATCAACAGTTCTTTCTGACTTGCGAATTGAAACAAGTCCCCAAAAGTAACCCGTATTCCTCAAGTAAATCTCTGATATTGCTATCCTGATACCGTAGCGAAGCTTTGGCCAACGGCCGCACTGGGCCGGTTGTGCCCCAGTGCTTTGTCTAGCAAGTCACGCGACTTGCCGCAGCGCCGCATGTCCAGTTCGAGTCCAACCTGTGAATTTGATTTTCTCGCTGCTTGCGTACGCGGCAAAGAATTTGCCGCGTACGCATCATGTTGAGCGCGGCGACGCGGCATTGAGCCTCCCCATCTGAATTGGTCCACCGTTATGTTTAGGAAACGGAGGACAGAGAATGGCGAACAAGCGACACAAGCCAGAGGAAATA
>NZ_JBPBBA010000050.1:0-24379 GCF_050896395.1 Nioella aestuarii
TCGTAGGTTCAAATCCTACCCCCGCAACCAAAATAAAACCACAAGATATCAAAGACTTATAAACCGCCCAAGGGTGGTTGTTCGCATTTGCGCCACAGGCGTGGAAAAAATGCGGAAGCAAACAAGGGCGGGGCTATCCCCTTCAACCGGATTTCAGACGTTGGGACACCAACCTCCAGGCTTCATATGACAGTGACATCGAGCCGCTGGTCGGGGATGAGACAGGCCGTCATCTGAACGGCCTCTTGTGTCGGATCGCGGTTAGTGCTGGTCAAAACACCGGTCTTAGGCTCGGGCGACTTTCCGTCTTGATATCCAAGCGATCTTTCCATGAGCGTTTGCATTGCCTAATAGTTGGCTTCATGGAGTTTCTTACAGTCGAATATAATCCTTGGCTGGTCGCCATGTCCTTCGTCGTTGCGCTTGTCGCGGGCGCCGCAGGGCTGACGCTGACTAAGGATCTGTCCCAGAAGACTGTCACGCAGAAGAAACTTGCCGTTGCGTTGGCCTCTGTCGCGCTTGGGGGCGGTATATGGTCCATGCATTTTTTGGCGATGCTCGGGCTGCGGCTGCCGATCCTGTTCTACTACGATGCTGCAATAACCCTTGTTTCGGCCTTGATCGCTATTCTCATGGTCGCTCTGGCATTGGTGCTGCTGCATTTCACGCGACGCAGCAATGCAATCATCGTCGTGGCTGGCGCAATCGTCGGGTTTGGTGTTCTGGCCATGCATTATGTCGGCATGGCAGGGATGCAGTTGTGTCGGCCTGTTTACACTCCGCTTGGAGTCATCAGCTCGTCTGTTCTGGCAATCGCACTTTGCGTTCTTGCCTTCGGTGTTGCGTATCGCGCGCGAAGCACCCGCAACATTGCCATAGGGACGCTCTGCTTTGGCTGTGCGGTCGTTGCGGTTCATTTCCTTGCGATGGCAGGCACGAATTTCGTAGCTCTGCCGGAAACCAATGAGCTTGGTCCGCTGATCAGGAACGAGACGATGGCACTTGGTGTCATCTTGTCCAGCTTCGTCATTTTTGGAGGCTTCCTGTGGGCCGGAACGATCTACCTCGTGCCAGCACCGGCAGAGCCACTGGTAGAGCTCAAGCCGACCTCCCTCGACGCCCCGCAGGCCACGCGTTTGGTCAACATCCCTTGTGAGCGGGACGGCGCCAAGGTCTTCATCCCGGCGAGTGATGTTGCCTTTGTGCGGGCCGATGGACACTACAGCCAGGTCTACACGATGACTGACCGCTATTTCTGCGTCTGGCCGATAACAGAGGCGACAACACGTCTTTTACCGGCGGGTTATGTGAAGGTTCATCGCAGCTATCTTGTGAATCCGGCGATGGTCGCCACATTCGAGCGTAGCAAGGACAAGGGGCGCCTGACCTTCGGAGAGGGTAAACTGCCGCCTGTCCCTGTAAGCCGATCTCATCTCAGGGACGCAAAGTCAGCCTTCGGATGAACGGCAGCGCAATTCGTGCGGGAAACGGCGCATTTCGTGCAAATGATGCGAGAATGAAGCGTTTTTGAACGCCTTTGACTCCTCCCCTGTTCAGTCTCCTCGGCAATGAGAACTTTGCTTAGGGAGGAGAGGCAATGATTCCAGCGGCCTTTGATTACCACCGGCCATCGGACATGGCGGGTGTTCTTGCCGTTCTGAAGGAACATGGCGATGACGCGCGCGTGCTGGCGGGCGGCCATAGTCTGATTCCGATGATGAAACTGCGCATGGCTGATGTGCCACATCTGATCGACCTTCAAGATGTCGATGGATTGGCAGGGATCAGCATCTCTGATGGGCGGGTGCGCATCGGGGCAATGACCACTCAGGCGGAAATCATTGACGACGCGGCGCTTGCCGCTGCCGCGCCGATCATGCGCGAGGCGTCTTTGCAGATTGCAGATCCTCAGGTGCGTTACATGGGAACTGTTGGGGGTAATGTTGCAAACGGCGATCCGGGCAACGACATGCCGGGCCTGATGCAGTGCCTCGATGCGACTTTCGTTTTGGTTGGCCCGGATGGCGAGCGCGAAGTGAAAGCGCGGGACTTCTACGAGGCAGCCTACATGACTGCGCGTGAAGACGATGAGGTTCTGGTGGCAGCGTCGTTTGATGCACCGTCAGGTGGCTATGCCTACGAAAAGCAGAAGCGCAAGATAGGGGATTACGCAACCGCAGCGGCGGCAGTCTTGCTGACGAAGGACGGGGGCACGTGCACCTCTGCCTCAATCGCGATGACCAATCTGAGCGACACACCGATCTGGTCCGAGGCCGCAGGCAGCGCGCTTGTCGGGACATCGGTCGATGACGCAGCCATCAACGCAGCCGTCGATGCCATGTTGGGCGACATTGACCCGACGCAAGACAACCGTGGCCCGATCGAATTCAAACGTCATGCAGCCGCTGTGATCCTGCGCCGCGCGATCGCGCGCGCCTGGGACCGGGCCTGAGAAAGGACGATACCATGGCAAACAAAATGCATATCAAGCTGACAGTGAATGGTGAGGAACAGGAGTTTCTGGCCGAGCCACGCGAGCTTTTGATCCACACTCTGCGCGAAAGACTGAACATTACCGGCCCGCATATCGGCTGCGAGACGTCCCATTGCGGCGCCTGCACCGTTACGATCAACGGAAAGTCGGTGAAATCCTGCACGATGTTCGTGGCACAGGCAAATGGCGCGGATGTCACGACGATCGAAGGTCTTGGGTCGCCCGATAGCCTGCATGTGCTGCAGGAGGCGTTCAAGGAACATCACGGGCTTCAGTGTGGGTTCTGCACGCCGGGGATGATCACCCGCGCGTCCAAGCTGTTGGAGGAAAACCCCAACCCGACCGAAGAAGAAGTTCGCTTTGGCATGTCCGGAAATCTGTGCCGCTGCACTGGCTACCAGAATATCGTGAAATCCATTCTCGCCGCAGCTGCCGAGATGAATGCTGCGAAGGAGGCTGCAGAATGAACAAGGAACTCACTCGCGAAGAACGCACTGATGCATTGGGCGGCATGGGCTGCAAGCGCAAGCGCGTTGAAGACGCCCGCTTCACCCAAGGCAAGGGCAACTATGTCGACGATATCAAGATGCCAGGTATGCTCTTTGGCGACTTCGTCCGCTCGCCCTATGCCCATGCTCGCATCAAATCGATCAACACCGAGGCTGCGATGGCGCTCGATGGCGTTGTCGCCGTTTTGACGGCAGAGGATCTGGCCCCGCTCGGGCTGCATTGGATGCCGACGCTTGCGGGCGACAAGCAGATGGTGTTGGCCGACGGCAAGGTGCTTTTCCAGGGGCAGGAAGTGGCCTACGTGGTTGCCAAGGACCGCTACATCGCCGCCGACGCCGTAGAGCTTGTCGAAGTCGAGTACGAAGAGCTCCCGGTAATCGTTGATCCATTCGAGGCGCTGAAATCCGACGTGGTACTGCGCGAGGATCTGGTGGCCGAGGACGGCTCCTTGCCCGACGGCGCGCACGGGCCACGCAAACATCACAACCACATCTTCACTTGGGAAGTGGGCGACAAGGAAACAACTGAACAGGTGATCGGCGATGCAGAAGTCGTGGCCGAGGACATGTTCTACTATCACCGCACCCATCCATGTCCGCTGGAAACCTGCGGTTGCGTTGCCTCAATGGACAAGGTCAACGGCAAGCTGACGCTCTATGGTACATTCCAGGCCCCGCACGCGATCCGCACTGTGGTCAGCCTGATTTCCGGCATCGAAGAGCACAACATCCGCGTTGTCAGCCCCGATATCGGGGGTGGGTTCGGCAACAAGGTCGGAGCCTATCCTGGCTATGTGTGTTCCGTCGTCGCGTCGATCGTCACCGGTGTGCCGGTTAAGTGGATCGAAGACCGGATGGAAAACCTGATGACCACGGCCTTCGCCCGCGACTACTGGATGAAGGGCAAGATCGCGGCCACGAAAGAGGGCAAGATCACCGGCCTGTGGTGCCACACCACGGCAGATCACGGTGGTTTCGACGCCTGTGCCGATCCCACCAAGTTCCCGGCGGGCTTCATGAACATCTGCACCGGGTCCTACGACATCCCTGTCGCCTATCTGGCGGTCGATGGTGTCTACACCAACAAAGCTCCGGGCGGTGTATCCTATCGCTGCTCGTTCCGGGTGACGGAGGCGGTCTATTTCATCGAGCGGATGATCGAGGTTCTGGCGATTGAGTTGAACATGGACCCGGCTGAATTGCGCCGGATCAACTTCATCAAAAAGGAACAGTTCCCGTATCAATCCGCACTTGGGTGGGAATACGATTCAGGCGACTATCACACCGCGTGGGACAAGGCGCTTGAAGCCGTCGACTACAAGGGTCTGCGCGCCGAGCAGGCGCAGCGGGTGGCGGACTTCAAGGCTGGCAAAACGCGCTCTCTTATGGGGATTGGCCTGACATTCTTCACCGAGATCGTTGGTGCCGGCCCTGTCAAGAACTGCGATATCCTCGGGCTTGGCATGTTCGACAGCTGTGAAATCCGTATTCACCCGACGGGGTCTGCAATTGCCCGGCTCGGAACGATCAGCCAGGGTCAGGGCCATGCCACGACCTTTGCCCAGATCCTCGCGACCGAGATCGGCCTGCCAGCCGACAGTATCACCATCGAAGAAGGCGATACCGACACCGCGCCCTACGGTCTGGGCACCTATGGGTCCCGGTCGACCCCGGTTGCCGGGGCAGCCACCGCCATGGCGGGGCGCAAGATCCGCGCCAAGGCGCAGATGATCGCGGCCTATCTGCTGGAGGTGCACGACGATGACGTCGAGTTTGACGTGGATCGCTTCGTGGTCAAGGGCGCGCCTGAGAAGTTCAAGACCATGAAGGAAATCGCCTTCGCGGCCTATAATCAGGCCATTCCGGGCATCGAGCCGGGTCTGGAAGCGGTCAGCTACTACGATCCGCCCAACATGACTTATCCCTTCGGGGCCTATGTCTGCGTGATGGACATTGACGTCGATACCGGTGTCACCGACATCCGCCGCTTCTACGCGCTGGATGATTGCGGCACCCGGATCAACCCGATGATCATCGAGGGGCAGGTGCATGGTGGTCTGACAGAGGCGCTCGCCGTCGCTCTGGGGCAAGAGATTGCCTATGACGACATGGGCAACGTCAAGACCGGGACGCTCATGGATTTCTTCCTGCCCACGGCGTGGGAGGTTCCGAACTACGAGACCGACCATACTGTCACCCCAAGCCCGCATCATCCGATCGGCGCCAAGGGTGTAGGCGAGAGCCCCCATGTCGGCGGTGTGCCCTGCTTCTCCAACGCTGTGAATGACGCGTTCAAGGCCTTTGGTCTGCGTCACACGCATATGCCACATGACCATTGGCGTATCTGGCAAACCGCCAACAAGTTGGGCCTGCACGGCTAAGAACAGACAAGCTGCCGCGCCCCTGGACTGGGGGCGCGGTGACACTGCCTGATGCTTCGGAGAAAGCTGTGACCTGGACTGATCTACAAACCGCTTTGGCGGGCGAAGGCTATGTCGCATCGGAAGACATGGCCGTTGCGCTGCATCTGGCCCTGTCCCTGGAACGCCCTTTGTTATTGGAAGGCGCGGCCGGGGTCGGCAAAACCGAGGTGGCCCGCGTCCTTGCTGCGGTGCGTGAAACCACGCTGATCCGGTTGCAATGCTACGAGGGACTGGATGCATCGCAGGCCATCTATGAATGGAACTACCAGCGCCAGCTATTGGCGATCCGCACCGCCGCAGAGGCAGGCGAGGTTGGCCGGAAGGTGGAAGACCGTATCTTTTCCCGCAGCTACCTGCTTGAACGGCCTTTGCTACAGGCAATTACGCAAGAGGTGCGCCCAGTTTTGCTGATCGACGAGATCGACCGCGCGGATGAAGAGTTCGAGGCGTTCTTGCTGGAAATCCTGGCCGACTATCAAATTACAGTGCCGGAGCTTGGGACCATCACGGCGACCACCAAGCCGATTGTGATCCTCACCTCGAACGGCACGCGCGATCTGTCGGATGCCCTGCGGCGGCGCTGCCTGTTTGCATATGTCGATTACCCGGATCGAGAGACAGAGCTTGCGATTTTGAATGCCCGCTGCGCCGATATCGAACAAAGGCTGGCCGAGCAGGTGATCGGCTTTGTGCAGGCGTTGCGAAAGGAAGAGCTGGAAAAGGTGCCCGGTATCGCCGAGACGCTGGATTTCGCCGCTGCATTGATGGGGTTGGGCATTGCCGACCTAACCAGTGATCCGGCTGCTTTGCAGGCGACGCTGGCGACGTTGCTCAAGACCCAGTCTGACAAGGCTCAGATCACCACCGAGGTGGCGCAGCGTCTGGCAGGGAAGGCCGCGTGAGCCGGGTGACCAAATTCGCCGGGCGCGACCCCGGCCCGGCGGCCCGCATGGCGGGGTTCGTTGCGCATCTACGCGAGAACGGCCTGCGTCTGGGTTCCCAGGAAACTCAAACCGCGCTAGAGGCGCTGACGCTCGTCGATGCTTCTGACCCAGACAAAGCCCGCGCCGCGCTGAAAGCGGTCTGTACCGGGTGCAGGGATGATTCGCTGCGCTTTGACGAGCTGTTCAAATCCTATTGGATGGATATGGGACGTGTGCGCCAACGTGTGGTGCCGAAGCAAACGCCGCAAAACGCCGAAGACAACGTGCATTCTTCGCGGGACGCAGCAGGAGAAGAGACCGCGGGGGGCGCAGGGCAAGCCACTGCTCCCGATGGTGGGGATGGCGAGGCTGAAAGCGATGGCGAAGGAAAGCTGATCGCCACCGAAATGCAGAACCTGTCGAAGCGCGACCTGCGCGACCTCGTTCGCCCCGAGGAGGTCGCCGCCGCTGAGGACGTCGCACGCCGATTAGGGGCAGCCCTGCGAGAGCGCCGCTCTCGGCGACGGATCGCTGCAAGAAAGGGCACCGGTCTTCATTTCCGCAAAACCATCCGGCGCAGTCTCGCTACCGGGGGTGAGCCGATCCGTCTGATCCGCCGGAAGCGACCCGACCGCGAACTCAAGATCACCGCTCTTTGCGATGTGTCCGGATCCATGAGCATCTATGCGCAGGTTTTCGTGGCCTTCCTTGCGGGTCTTTTGCGGGGTGATCGGAACGCGGATGGATACCTGTTCCACACGCGCCTTGTTCGCATCACGGACGCTTTGCGCGACAAGGACGCGATGCGCGCCATCGGGCGCATGTCGCTTATGGCGGACGGATTCGGCGGCGGGTCGAAAATCGGGGACTGCCTCATGCAGTTTGCTGAGACATACGCTCGTCGTTTTGTCGATGGGCATTCGGTTGTCTTGATCCTCTCGGATGGCTACGACACCTCACCTCCGGACCGGATCGACGCCGCGCTGGCAAAGCTTCGCAAGCGGGGCTGTAAGATCATCTGGCTGAACCCGCTCAAAAGTTGGAAGGACTATGCCCCCGTAGCAGGTGGCATGGCCGCTGCCCTACAGCATCTCGACCTTTTCGCCGCGGCCAGCACGCTCGACGATCTCGCCGCATTGGAACGGGAGTTGATCCGCCTATGACCCCTGCAGAAATCCTGTCTTCCGATCTTGCCGATGCCGCCCAAGATCTTCGTGCGCGCGACGAACCGTTTGCCTTCGCCACGATCGTGCGAACAGCGGGCACTACGGCTGCCAAACCCGGTGCAAAGGCGTTGATCCAGGCTGACGGAACCATCGTGCAGGGTTTCCTGGGGGGCGGTTGCACACGGGGCGCGGTAAAGCGCGCGACACTGCTGGCGATCGAGACGGGGGCCCCGCAACTGATCTCAATCGCGCCAGAAGACCTATTGTTCGCAATGGGCGTGTCTGCGGGAACGGAAGCGGATGGCGTAACCTATGCCCGGAACGGGTGCCCGTCTCGGGGCACCGTGGACATCTTCATTGAACCCTGTCTGCCAATGCCTGAATTGACCGTATTGGGGGCGTCGCCGGTAGCGGAGGCACTGGCAAGGCTTGCCCCCCAGTTTCACTGGGCCGTGGCGCGTGAGCTTCAGGAACAGATAAAGGGCAGACGTCTGCGCGCCACCGTGATTGCCACGCAAGGTCAGGGCGATCTGGATGCGTTGAAATCCGCCCTTGAGGCGGAGGCGGCCTATATCGCATTCGTCGGCAGCGCCAAGAAATTTGCGGCGCTCTCTGCCAAGTTGGAACAGGCCGGGATCACGCCGGAGGCCATTGGCATGGTGTCGGCCCCTGCCGGTCTGAATATCGGGGCGGTGACACCGGAAGAGATTGCCCTGTCCATCATGGCTGAATTGACCCAGTTCCGCCGACAATCGCTGCCGCGTGGGGGCGATGCCCGTGACTGATGCCTTGAGAAACGCCACCAAGCTGCCGCCCATCACGGGCGCGCAGAACGGGATGTCCCGGCCCGTGAAAGGAGCCGCTTCACATGTCGCTGCTTAGAAAACTCGCCAAGCGTTTCGCCCTGACACCGGAGCAGGCCGAGCGGTTGGCAACCATCAAATTTCCCTGCTGTTGAAAGAAGGAAAGACCTCATGGAACTCGCTGACGAAATCCGAATTGCTGCACCCAAAGACGTCGTCTACGCTGCGCTGAATGATCCCGAGGTGCTGAAACAGTGCATTCCCGGTTGTGAAGAGCTGATCAAGCATTCCGACACCGAACTTGAGGCCATGGTTGTACTTAAGGTCGGGCCGGTAAAGGCGAAGTTCAGCGGTACGGTCGAGCTGAACACCGAAGGCGCGCCTGACGCCTTTTCATTGACGGGGCAGGGCAATGGCGGCGCTGCCGGCCATGCCAAGGGCGGTGCGGACGTGATGCTGACCGCGGATGGGGACGAAACCATATTGCGCTATGACGCCAAGGCCGTGATCGGCGGCAAGCTGGCACAGCTCGGCAGCCGGCTGATCCAGAGCACCGCCAAGAAACTCGCCGCCAAGTTCTTCACGTCATTCGCCAGTGTGGTGGCGTCTGAAAACGTTAGCTGAGGCGATCAGCCATTCCTGACTAACCCGGTACATTCGGGCATACGTTGAATGCCGGTGGCCATAGTGGACAATTAGAGGCGAGCGTCGCGAGCGGCTGGCACGACTGGCCGTCGTCGCGGCGTCCGGCGTCGTGATCGGCAAAATGTCCACCGGATGCGCTGAGCACGCAGTACGCTCAGGGCTTTAGCCTGCGGGCCTATTGAACAACGTCGCGCAGCAGCGCGATTAGCTTGTCGGCCTCTTCCTTCCCAAGCAGGGATTGGTATTCCGCGTCCTGTTCCTGCACTTCCTGTCGGATTTGCAGCATGCGTTTCTTGCCAAGAGCCGTGGGAAGCACATTGATCTGACGGTGGTCGGCCTGCGCCACTTGTCGGTGTACCAAGCCATCCGACACCATCCGATCCACCAATTTGGTCAGCGTCGGGGGGTTCATCAGGACGACCTCGGCCAGTTGCCCCATAGTCAATCGTTGGCCCGCCTCTAACGTTTCAAGGATGCGCCATGCCTCGATCTGGATTCCGTGCTGCTTCAGTCGCGTGTTCAGGGACGCAGTCATTTTGCGATGTGCCGCGGCAAGTGCATAGGAAAGATAGTCCTGAATCGAATTTGAGCGCGTTTGCATCGGGGTACCTGTAGTTGACGGTTTAATTTTATTTGACTTGGAAAGTAAAATCAATTGGTATGTAGCGATCCCGATATGTCAGGAAGGGCAGAGCGGCTGTGACCGGGTTACTATGTGTTCCAACTGAGCTTGAGGAACTGCGCGATAATCCAATGCTGCGTAGCAAGGGGACGTATCGGATCGCTCTGCTCATTCCTCTGTGTGGTGCTGCGGGCCTTTGGGCCCCGTCCTGCATCTCCAGCGCTCAGGTGGCAGTAGAGGAGCTGAACCGGGCAAACGGCATCGATGGCCGCAAGGTGCAGCTCATCATGATCGACGCCGCCATGGAGGCGAGCATCTCGATTGAAGAGACTGTGAACGATCTGATCGAAACGGATTCGATCGATGCAATCGTCGGGATGCACATAAGCTCCATCCGGCAACGTCTGAGCAAGATCGTCCGTCAGCGGATTCCGTATATCTACACACCGCTTTACGAGGGTGGTGAGAAAACAGATGGACTGTTCGCAATCGGCGAAACACCCGATGAACAGCTTGGTCCTTCGATCCAGCACCTTCAAAATGAATATCGCCCCCGAAGCTGGGCTTTGATCGGCAACGACTATGTTTGGCCACGGACATCACACAACTATGCGAAGGCCAAGCTGAGGGAGATGTCCGTTGGCTTGGCCTATGAGAAGTACCTTCCATTTGGCCTGAAAAACATGAGCCGCTTTGTCGAGGAAATCGCCAGATCAGGGGCAGAGGCGGTGCTGATCTCTTTGATTGGCCAGGACGCTGTCGCCTTCAACCGGGCGTTTGGCAAAGCTAAATTGCACGACCGGATGGTTCGTTTGTCCTGTGCCCTGGATGAGAACGGATTGCTGGGATGCGGGGCGAAAAACACCCTACGAATGTTTGCTGCATCATCCTATTTTGGCGGTTTGCCCACGGACGCAAATGCAGCTTTCAAGGAAAAATATTATCGGGTGCATGGGGATCAGGCGCCGGTCTTGAACACGTTGGGGCAGTCCACCTACGAAGGGGTGCATTTTCTGGCCGGATTGATGCAGCGGCACGCGAAAGTTTGGCGTGAGCACAGTGTTTCAGACGCTCTGCCGGTGATTCATCGAAGTGGGCGCAAGTTGTCGTTTTCCGACAAGAGCGACCGGGCGCCGATCTATCTGGCACGTGCTGACGGGCTAAAATTTGAGTTTATAAAAGTGTTATAAAACAGATATATAGACGGTAATAATTTCCATTTCAAATTTATTACTTGAAATGGAAAGCAAATTCTCCCACGCTTTGGCGAACGCATGGATCGCGGCCCTCAGGTCCGGCGATTAATCAAATGGGGAGAATTGCCTTGGCTTGGGTTATCCTGCTGGTTCTGCTGGTAGTCGTCGCTCTAATCGCGATCTGGTTTCTGCAAAGATACTACGCAAAAGCTGCGTTGGACTCCGCGCTGGTAAGAACCGGTTTCGGGGGGCGGCGTGTTGTAACCGACGGTGGCTGCTTGTGTCTTCCCATTCTGCATCAGGTTCAGAAAGTGTCGATGGGGGCGCTGACCTTCGGAGTTAGCCGTGAAGGACGTGACGCCGTTCTCACTCGGGACAAGATGCGGGCGGATGTGCAGTTCGAATTTGAACTTCGCGTCGCGCCAACCGAGGATGGCATTTCAACAGCGGCGCAAGCCTTGGGGGCACGGATTGCGCGCGGTGGTGACACCGTTGGCGAGGTGTTTGCGGGCTCGCTGGTGGATGCCATTCAACGCGCAGCAGCAGCGCGGACGCTCGAAGAGATCCACCTCGATCGCTCCGACTTTTCCAGGGATGTGGCTGACGCCATCGAAACACAGGCCAAAAAGCTAGGACTGACCCTGGTTTCGGCCTCGCTGATTGCAGTTGATCAAAGCGATCTGGGTCAGTGGAACGAGAACAATGCGTTCAACGCCCAAGGCATGCGCCAGTTGGCCGAGCTGGTCGCCAATCAACGCAAAGAGCGTGTCCGTATCGAAACAGAGGCCGAAGTTGCTGTCCGCGAAAGTCATCTGGCCCAGCATCAACGGCAGCTTGAATTGCAGCGCGCCGAACGTGAAGCAGAGATCGCGCAGCAGGAACACCTGGCCAAGCTGGAAGCAGACGCGAAATCCCGGGAGGAAAGAGCGCGCAACGACGCGAAGCTTGCCAGCGAAACCACCCGGATCGAAAACGAACAGAGGGTAAAGGCGACGCAGGTTGAAAGTGACGAAGCCCTGCGCAAGGCCGAGATGGCGGCGATCCGCGCTCTCGAAGAAGAAAAGATCGAAAACGATATTCTGATTGCCCGCAAGCGGATTGCGGAAGCCGAGGTGCGGGCGGAGGAAGAACAGGCCCGCGCCAAGGTCATCCTGGCTGCGGAAAGCGTTCAGGCGCAGAAAGAGCGTGCCATCGCAGAGCGTGAAGGCGAAATCGCTCGCCTGAAACAGGCAAAAGCGCTGGATCTGGAAGGGGCCAAGGTCAAGCGCGATGTCGAAACGCTGCTTGAAAAAGCCCAGGCAGATGCCGCTGCGAAAACCAAGGCCAGTGAGGCGGAACGCGCAAGAATGGAGGCCGAGGCCGCGGGCCGTATTGCCCTGAACCAGGCCGAAAACACGCTTGGCGATGCAGTGATCCGGATGCGTTTGGAAGAGCGCAAGCTCGACCGACTTCCGGAAATCATGACTCAAATGATGAAGCCGGTGGAAAAGATCGACTCGATCAGGATCAACCAGATAACCGGTGCAGGCGGCGGCAGTGGCCACAGCGAGGGCGTCGATGGCGCGTTTGGCGCGGCCATGGATCAAATCCTCGGAATGGCCGTGCGCCTGCCCGCGATGAAGCAGATGGGCGAAGAGATCGGGCTTGATTTCGATGCCAATCTGGCAGGCCGAACAGCCGACTACGCCAACCGGATCAAAGACAGACCGAAACCCGAGACGTGACGGCAGACCCGTCGACTACCCCAACCCGGAAAGCACTTAGGAAGGAAACCGATATGTCAATGAACCGCCGCAACTTCCTGGCCAGCACGGCAACCCTTGCAGGTGCCACCATGCTGCCCCGCGTGGCACTGGCCGATGAAACGATCAAGCTTGGCTCGATCTTGGACACCTCGGGCATTTTCGATGCCTATGGCACCCCGATGGACATGGCGATGCGCTTGGCCGTGGATGAAATCAACGCCGCAGGTGGCCTGCTCGGAAGGCAAGTCGAAGTCGTCGCGTATGACACGCAATCCGACATGGCGCTTTATTCGCAATATGCTCAGCAACTCACGCGTCAGGACAATGTCGACGTCGTGCATGGCGGCATTCTTTCTGCCTCACGCGAAGCAATTCGTCAGACGATGAGAAGATCGAACACGCTGTATTTCTACAACGTTCTCTATGAAGGCGGCGTGTGCGACCGAAACATCTTTATCAACGGGGTGACGCCGGCGCAGCAGGTTGAGGCGCTTGTTCCATACGCGATGAGCCAATCCGGCCCGCGTGTCTATGTGCTTGCTGCCGACTACAATTATGGCCAGATCACCGCCCGCTGGATTCGACGTTTCGTCGAAGAAAACGGAGGAGAGGTTGTCGCAACCGACTTTTTCCCTCTCGACGTTTCAGACTTCGGATCGACCATCGCCAGCATCCAGACAGCTGCACCTGATCTGGTTATTGCCCCCCTCGTTGGTGGCGCACATCTATCATTCTTCCGGCAATGGGCCGCCGCTGGCATGAAGGACCGTATTCCACTGGCGTCGACCACATTGGGTGTCGGCAACGAACACAAGGTGCTGACGCCGGAAGAAGGCAACGGGATCATGGTGGCCTACAACTACAGCCAGGAACTCGACACGCCTGCAAACAATGCCTTCAAGGATCGTTGGGCCGCGGCATATGGCGACAGCAGCCTGATCCACGAAATCGCAGTGTCGAATTATCAGGGCGTGCTGACCTGGGCCGAGGCCGTTCGTCAAGCGGAGTCTCTTGACCGTGACGCGCTGATTGCCGCTTTGGAATCCGGTCTGTCGATTGAGGGTCCGGCAGGTTTGATCACGGTCGACCCAAGGACACATCACGCGGTTCTCGATGTTCACATCATGGAGTTCCAGGACCAGGGGATGAGAGTGATTGAAACGCTGCCACAGCGCCAGCCGATCGATACGCAGGCTGTGTGCGATCTGGAAGCCAATCCGAACGACAACACGCAGTACGAAATCGAAATCTGATCTTGGCTTGGCTCTGGCGGGGCGACGGTGTCGTCCCGCAGGCCCTTGGTCGGGTTCCTTGTCTTTCCAACGGAATCGCTCTCTCATGGACCTATCCGTCGTCATTCTTGTCGAGATGCTTTACGCGGTCGCCTCGCTGATCCTTATCAGCGCGGGCCTGGCGGTCGTTTTCGGCATGATGAAAGTGATCAACCTCGCCCATGGCGAATTCATGATGATGGGCGGATACGCGACCATCACCGCTGTGAACCTCGGCGTGAACGTCTTTCTGGCAATGCTGGTGATTGCACCGATTGTTGTCGGTCTGATCGGATTGGTCGTTGAACGGTTGGTCATCCGCCATCTTTATGGGCGGCTGGTTGATACGATGCTGGCGACATGGGGGCTGAGCCTGTTCCTCATTGGCCTTGCCACCATGATCTTCGGCAACACAACAACCGGGATTTCGACGCCCATTCCCGGCTTTACGGTCGGGAATTATCAGATCAATGGCTACAACTTCTTCATCATCGTGGTCGCCATCCTGCTGTTGATCGCGATGCTTGTAATCTTGAAGGCGACACGCGCCGGTCTGATCGCACGCGGGACGATGCAACGCTCGGATATGGCGGCGGCTTTGGGATACAGCCCTGACCGCATCTACATGGCAACCTTCTTTTGCGGCTCGGCCCTTTCGGGATTGGCCGGGGCCGTACTTGCGCCGCTGGTCGGTCTCGTGCCGACATCGGGCGGCGCTTTTATTGCCAAGGCTTTTATCACCGTGATTGCAGGCGGCCCGTCCCTGATTGCGGGCCTATTTTCGAGCGCTGCCGTCTTCGGTGTCGTGAACCAGATTTTCACCTTCGCCATTTCACCGGTGATCGGTGAAGTCGCGCTGCTGGTTGCGGCGGTCGTCCTTCTTCGCCTGCTGCCACAGGGCATTACCACCAAGTTCTTTAAGGGGAAGCTGTGATGCCCGGAAGCCTGTCAAAAGACGCGATCACGATTGTCCTCGTCACGGCATTCCTGATCTGGGTGATGCCGCTGATGATCAGCACCTATACGCTCAGCATTCTGGTCGTCTACGGGATGCTTGGATTGAGCTTGGGCCTGATTTGGGGCTTCGGCGGCATTCTGTGCTTTGGCCAGGCCGCGTTTTTTGGACTGGGGGCCTACACCTATGCCATAGCCGCGATCAATTTTGGCGAAAGCACGGTTCCAATGCTGTTGGCCGTTCTTGTTCCAGCGGTGTTTGCGGCCCTTCTTGGGGCGATGATGTTCTACGGACGGCTGACGGACGTCTATCTTGGGGTCATCACACTGGTTGTGACGTTGATTCTGTTCAAGTTCATCAACTCTACAGCAGGACCGCAATACGTGATTGGGAATGCGCGTTTGGGCGGGTTCAACGGTATCCCCGGCTTTCAGACGCTGAACATCCCCGGTCGCCCTGACGCCTATATCTGGGGTGACAGCTTTTTCTATGTATGTGCGATCTTTCTGGGATTGGTGTTCTTCCTGGTGTCCGCATTGCTGAGATCAAGTTTCGGCCGCATCGCGGTCGGGATCCGTGAAAATGAAACCCGTATGTCACTTCTGGGATACGACGTGCGGGCCAGGAAGACAGGCCTGTTCTCCGTCGGAGCCGCCATTGCCGGGCTGGCCGGGGCGCTGTTCGCAAACTGGGCTGAGATTGTTACTCCTAGCCTGTTTTCGCTTGGACAATCGGCCGAGATCATCATCTGGTGCATCGTCGGCGGTCTGGGAACGCGTTTGGGCCCGATCATTGGTGCCGCAGGGCTCGCCTATCTGAAATTCCTGTTGGGACAGCAGACTGTGGTCGACAACACCTTGATCACGGGCCTGATCCTGGTGCTGTTCGTTCTGTTCCTGCCAAAGGGCATCGTTCCGGCACTGGCAAGCCTTTGGACCGTCAGTTTTGGCCGCCGTCCATTGGGGCGCATCCATCAGCAACGTCGCTTGAGAAACCGGGGGCGGGCCAATGGCTGAAACTGTGCTGGAAACCCATGGACTTACTATGCGCTTTGGCGGTGTCGTTGCGGCCAACAACGTTCATTTCAAACTTCGCGCACGCGAGTTGCGTTGCCTGATCGGTCCAAACGGGGCCGGTAAGTCCACCTTCTTCAAATGTGTAACGGGTCTGCAAACCGCGACCGAGGGCGAGGTCTACATGCGCGGGGTGGAAACCACGCATTGGATGCCGCATCAAATCGCGTCGCTTGGCGTCGGGATCAAGACGCAGACCCCCAATGTCATGGATAGCCTCAGCGTATTTGAAAACATTTGGATTGCCGCACGGCGGTTTCACGACCCCAAGGGCGCCAACCGGAAGACACAAGAGATTATCGAGCGTCTGGCCCTGGCTTCGATCGCTCGGGACGATCTTGGCCGGCTGGCCCATGGCGAACGACAGCGCGTTGAACTGGGGCTGGTTGCTGCCGGAGACCCCTGGCTGGTGCTGCTGGATGAACCGGCAGCGGGCATGAGCGCCGAAGACGTCGAGCGGATGACAGCAATCATCCATGAGCTGAACAAAACCGCCGCGATCATCATCGTCGAACACGACATGCAGTTCATTCGCTCAATTGCCGACATGGTGACGGTTTTCCACCAGGGGAAAGTGTTGATGGAAGATCACGTAGATCGGGTCATGTCTGACCCCACGGTTCGCAACGTCTATCTCGGAAAGAAGAACTGAGATGACTGACGACGTGACAAATATCCTCGAAGTCAAAGCAATCTCGGGCGGGTATGGCAAAGTACCGATCCTGCATGGGATTGAGTTCGCGGTTGGCGAAAACGAGGTCGTGGGCATCCTTGGCCATAACGGCATGGGCAAAACCACCTTGCTGAAGACGCTTATGGGGTTTCTGCCCGCTGGATCCGGAACGATCAGGTTTCATTCCACGGATATCACCGGCATGTCCCCCTTCGAGCGCGCCGGTTTGGGGTTGGGTTATGTGCCGCAGGGACGGGGGATTTTTCCGCAGCTGAGCGTACGCGACAATCTGCGGTTTGCCTGGCATGAATATTCTGGTGCTTCCGAAAGCGATGTAATGGACGCCGTGCTTTCGGATTTCCCGCGTCTACGCCCGCTGCTTGATCGCGAAGGCGGTGCTCTCTCTGGTGGCGAACAGCAATTGCTGGCCCTCGCGCGTTGCCTGATGGGCGATCCGGATTTCCTGCTTTTGGATGAACCAACCGAAGGCATTCAGCCCTCGATAATCGAGGAGATGGGCGAAACACTGCTTTCCTTGCGCGAAAGCAGGGGGCTGACGATCCTGCTGGTCGAACAGAATTTCGATTTCATTTCGGATCTTTCTGACCGAGTGCTGGTCCTGGAACGGGGCCGCATTACCGGGGAACTCAGCAAAGCCGATCTGTCCGATCAGGCCAAGATCGATCAATTCCTCAGCTTCGGCGCGGCCCGTTCAACCCGTGGACAGGCCAGTATGCGCCCGGGGGCAGACCCTTCTGCATCGACACATATCAGATCCCAGGCAGCCCGGGCGATTGAACCGGCTGCCGCAAGCGTGGTGACAAACATGACCGTAAAACGACCGACACTTTCGCAGATGCGTGACATGGCCAGCCGGTTTGGGATGAACCTGTCGGATGAGGATCTGAACGAATACCGAGAGATCATCGAGCCATATATGCAGGCTTATGACCGTCTGGATGCGATGCCGGATTATTTGCCCGAAGTCCGCTATCCGCGCAGCCCCGGTCGCTTCCCGACTCCGACCGAGAACCCGTTGAACGCATGGTACGTGAAGACCGAAGTGCGTGGTGCACCAGATGGAAAACTGCGCGGAAAGCGAATTGCCCTTAAGGACACGATCTGTCTGGCGGGCGTGCCTATGATGAATGGCTCTTCCATCATGGAAGGCTACACGCCCGAGATTGACGCCACCATCGTGACCCGCATGTTGGATGCCGGCGCGATTATTACCGGCAAGGCGCATTGCGAAAACTTTTGCCTGTCGGGGGGTTCTCACACCAATGCCAAGGGGCCGATCCACAATCCATGGAAACGCGGGTATATGGCAGGCGGTTCCTCTGGTGGCTCGGCGGCGCTTGTGGCCGCGGGCGAGGTCGATATGGCAATTGCCGGTGACCAGGGCGGATCGATCCGAATTCCGTCTTCAAATTGCGGCGTCTATGGGATGAAACCCACCCATGGCCTCGTTCCCTACACCGGTGCAATGCCGATCGAACAGACCATCGACCATCTGGGGCCCGTCACGAACACCGTTGCTGACAACGCCCTGCTCTTGGAGGTTCTGGCCGGAGAGGATGGCCTCGATCCGCGCCAGTACAAGCCTACGGTCTACAGCTATACCGAAGCTTTGGGGCGCGGCGCGCAGGGAATGCGGATCGGTGTTCTGAAAGAGGGGTTCAGTCACCCGAATTCGGAATCCGACGTGGACGCAAAGGTCATGCAAGCTGCGGACCGCTTTCGACAACTTGGCGCGCAAGTGGAAGAGGTTTCCATCCCTGAACACTACACCGCTATGGATGCCTGGACGGCCATCACGCTCGAAGGTCTTCAGGACGGTATGATGTGGGGCAATTCGACCGGCACCAACTATCGGGGCCTCTTCCTGCCGTCGATGACCGATCATATGGCCCAATGGCAGGGTCGTGCGGATGAGCTGAGCCATTCGCTCAAAGCCTGCATGTTCGTGGGTGAGCATTTTCAGCGACAGTACCGGGGGCGGTTCTACGGCAAAGGCCAGAACATTATGAGGCTTTGCAACGAACGCTACATGGCCGCGCTAAAACGATACGATCTGTTGCTGATGCCAACATTGCCGATTAAGCCGCAACCGCACCCGCCTGCTGACTGCTCGCTTAGCCTCTATGTGCAGCGGGCCTTTGAAATGGTACCAAATACCGCGCCCTTTAACGGCGGCCTGCCTGCCATGAGCATTCCCTGCGGGCTGAGCGAGGGCCTGCCGATTGGCATGATGCTGGTTGGACCGCATTATGGTGAGATGAAGATCTACCAGGCGGCGGATGCCTTTGAGCAATCGGGCGACTGGCGCAACATGTAAGGGAGGATCGACATGTCAATCCTGAGCGAAAGTCTGGCGATGCGAATATCGGGTTGGGATTCACGTACAGAAACCAACGGTGATGTCACGATGCCTCAAGACGGTCAGTCATATGTGCGAGGCCCCTCCACCCCACCACTGGCCTACATAACAATCCCCCAGCTCTTGCGGGATGCCGTTTCGCGATTTGGCCCAAGGGAAGCCGCCGTGTTTCATGAACAGGGCGTTCGGATGAGCTATTATGATCTGGACCGGGCGGTCGATGAACTGGCGTCTGGGTTGTTGGCGCTTGGCCTTGAGAAGGGGGACCGGGTCGGAATCTGGTCACCCAACAGATTGGAATGGGTGCTAACTCAGTTTGCGACGGCCCGGGTCGGGCTGGTTCTGGTGAACATCAACCCAGCCTACCGTGTGGGCGAGCTGGAATACGCCTTGAACAAGGTTGCTTGCAAAGCCCTGATCGCGGCCAAGTCTTTCAAAAGCTCGGACTATGCAAAGATGATCCGCGATCTCGCACCCGAGCTTTCGACCAGCGAACCGGGCCGTCTGCGCGCAGCGAAGCTGCCCCATTTGCGCAGCGTCATCATCATGGACGATGAACCTGGCGCCGGTGCATTTTCATTCGCATCCCTCCGGAAGCTCGGCGGGCCGGCCCAGCTTCTTCGCCTGCCGGAGATCGACAAAACGCTTGGCCCCGACGATGCCATCAACATTCAGTTCACCTCTGGCACAACGGGGATGCCGAAAGGGGCCACGCTTTCCCACTATAACATCGTCAACAATGCCCGTTATGTGACGGATCGCATTAACCTGTCCGAGACGGACCGGCTGGCAATCCCGGTCCCGCTATATCACTGTTTCGGTATGGTGATGGGCGTCCTCGGGGCCGCCAGTAAAGGGGCGACAATGGTTTTCCCCGGCGAAGGTTTTGATGCTGCTCAGACATTGGATGCGCTCGCCAAAGAGCGATGCACAGCCCTTTACGGCGTGCCAACAATGTTCGTGGCGATGCTTGAAAACCTCGCTGCAAACCCGCGTGACCTGTCCAGTATGCGCACTGGCATAATGGCCGGAGCCCCCTGTCCCGTAGAAGTCATGCAGCGCGTGAATTCGGAAATGAATATGAAGGAGGTTACGATCTGCTACGGCATGACGGAAACCTCGCCAGTGTCGTTCCAGAGTTTTGTTGACGATCCAACCGATAAGCGCTGTGAAACGGTCGGTCGTGTTCATCCCCACCTTGAGGTCAAGATCGTCGATCAGGATGGGCAAATCGTCCCTGTCGGAAAGCAGGGAGAGCTCTGCACACGTGGTTATTCGGTCATGAAAGGCTATTGGGAGGACACGGAGAAGACGGCCGAAAGCATCGTCGATGGCTGGATGCATACCGGCGACCTGGCCGTGTTCGACGCGGATGGCTTCTGCTCTATCGTGGGTCGTGTGAAAGATATGATCATCCGGGGCGGAGAGAATATCTACCCCCGCGAGATCGAAGAATACCTGATCCGGCATCCGAAGGTCGGTGATGTTCAGGTCTTTGGCATTCCCGATGAGACATTCGGAGAGGAAGTATGTGCCTGGGCAATCGCCAAGCCTGGCATGGAGCTGACAGAAGATGAGCTGCGCGATGCATTGGCAGGGCAAATTGCTCACTTCAAGATACCAAGACATTTCCGGATCGTTGATGAGCTACCCATGACGATTACTGGCAAGCCGCAGAAATTCGTTATGCGAGACAAGATGATTGAGATGCTCGGATAGCCAACATTCGAGGTCTTGGCGGGCCTGACCTGTGCTCTTCGCCATGCTTCTTCCAGGAAATCCGCTGAACTCTGGGGCCATGTCCGGCATGAACCCGCAGCCCGGGCTTCCCCGCTTTTTTGGGGGGGTGATCGCATTGATGGCCCGCGGTGCGGGACGAGCACTTTCTTAACAAGAATTCGCGCCAGTGCGGGTCTAAAGCAGCCAGCTGAAAGAACAGAACCGGTCTTTTGCTGGCGTGTCAGTTTTTGGTGCGGGCGGTGGGACTCGAACCCACACGGGCACAGGGCCCTTCAGATTTTAAGTCTGATATGTCTACCATTCCATCACGCCCGCATGAGGCACCCGGTCAGCTCCGGGTGCCTGCAAATTTTTCCTGCCAACCTTCGCGGTCCTCGTCGCTGATCTTGGCGAAGAGCACGTCTGGTACGGTGAAGGCATGGCCTGCCTCCAGCGTTGCCAGCGCGTCCCCGACCGAGTCGGGCCAGCCTGCACCCGTTGCCCCCATTGCCTCCAGCATGGTCGCGGATGCATCGGGGATAAAGGGTTGCGACAGCACCGCGTAAAGACGGATCAGGTTCAGCGACAGCCGCACGATGGCGGCGGCGCGGTCGGGATCTTCCTTGAAGGCCGACCATGGTGCGGAGGCTTGCAGATATTCGTTGCCCGCGACCCAGATGGCGCGCAGTTCGGCAGCGGCCTTGCGGACCTCCATCGCTTCCATATACGCTTCATAGGCTTCGAGCTTTTCTTCCAGCTCGGCCACAAGGGCAAATTCCTGGTCGCCGTAGTCGCCGCCCTCCGGCACGACCTCGCCGAATTTCGAGCGGCAGAACTTAGTGACTCGGCTGACGAAATTGCCAAGCACGTCCGCCAGATCCTTGTTCACGGATTGCTGGAAGTTTTCCCAGGTGAACTCGCTGTCCGAGCTTTCTGGCGCGTGCGACAAAAGCCACCAGCGCCAGTAGTCGGCGGGCAGGATCTCCAACGCCTGATCCATGAACACGCCGCGCCCGCGCGAGGTGCTGAACTGGCCGCCATCATAATTCAGGTAGTTGAAGGACTTGATGTAGTCGACCATCTTCCATGGCTCGCCCGACCCGATCATGGTCGCGGGGAAGCTCAGCGTATGGAAGGGCACATTGTCCTTGCCCATGAACTGGACATAGCGCACGTCATCCGCGCCCTTGTCCGTCCGCCACCAGCGTTCCCAATCGGCATCCGTCTTGCCATTGGCCTCGGCCCATTCGGCGGCGCAGGCGATGTATTCGATCGGCGCGTCGAACCAAACGTAGAAAACCTTGCCCTCCATGCCGGGCCAGTCTTCCTCCCCGCGCTTCACGGGAATGCCCCAGTCGAGATCGCGGGTGATGCCCCGGTCTTGCAGACCATCCCCATCGTTCAGCCATTTCTTGGCGATCGAGGTGGTCAGGACGGGCCAATCGGATTTGCTGTCGATCCACGCTTCCAGTTGATCCTTCAGCAGAGACTGGCGCAGGAACAGATGCTTGGTCGCGCGCATTTCCAGATCGGTGGAGCCGGAGATGGTGGAGCGCGGGTTGATCAGGTCAACGGGGTCGAGCTGCTTGGTGCAGTTGTCGCATTGGTCGCCGCGCGCCGAGTCGAAGCCGCAGTTGGGGCAGGTGCCCTCCACGTAGCGATCCGGCAGGAAGCGGCCATCGGCCTTGGAATACATCTGCTGGTCATCGACCTCGCGGATGAGGCCCGCTTCGTAGAGCTTGCCTGCGAAATGCTGGGTCAGCTTGTGGTTCTGCGGGCTGGAGGAACGCCCGAAATGGTCGAAGCTGAGGCGGAAACCCTTGGCAATCTCCGCCTGCACGGCCCACATCTCTGCGCAATACTCCGCCACAGGCTTGCCTGCCTTGGCGGCGGCCAGTTCGGCGGGCGTGCCGTGTTCATCCGTGGCACACAGGAACATCACTTCATTGCCCCGGCCCCGCTGGTATCGGGCATAGAGATCAGCAGGCAGCTGGCTGCCCACGAGATTGCCCAGGTGCTTGATCCCGTTGATATAGGGGATCGCCGAGGTGATGAGGATTCGTGCCATCGAAGTGCCTTTTGTCGTCCTTGCGCAGTTCCGTTTAGCGCAGGCTTGGCGCAAGGACCAGAACCCTTGCGCGTGTGTCGGTCAGGGGCGGTTGTTGCGGCGGAAGATACGCCCGACCTGGAAGCTGGTGCGTGGCACCCAGACATAGGGCGCGCGGGTGGTGGCGCTGGCGCGCCGGCGCATACGGATCAGGCCGAAGACGACCAGCCCCAGATGCGCGGCGGCGATGAAGGTGAAAAGCGCTCCGGGGCCGTAGATCGAAATCAGATTCGAAGTCAGAAGCGGCGCGACAATGGCGCCAAGCGCGTAAAAGAACATCAGCGCGGCAGACAGCTCCACCCGCTCGTGATCCTCGGCCCAGTCATGGGCATGGGCGGCAGAGATCGAGTAGATCGGGAATGTCATGAGCCCGAAGAAGAAGGCGGCCCCCATGACGGCTGCGGTTCCCATGTCGCTGACCGCGATGGTGAAGCCGCAGGCGGGCAGGGCGGCGATCGACATTCCAATCAGCACCCAACGGCGATCAAAGCGATCGGCCAACCAGCCCGCGGGAAGCTGTGCCAGCGCCCCGCCAAGGACGAAGGCAGACAGGAAAATAGCGATCTGGTCGGCGCGCAGGCCAACCTCGGTGCCATAAAGCGGCCCCACCATGCGGAACGAGGCGGAGGAGACGGCGGCAACCATGACGCCCGCCACGGCGAGCGGAGACTTGGTCCAGGCCATGCCCGGACGCAGGCGGGGGGCGTCTGGCGTCACAGGCTCGGTCGCGCGCGAAAGCGTCAGAGGCAGCAGCGTCGCACAACACAGCAGCGCCAGCAGGTTGTAGGAGACGTAATGGGCAGGTTCCAGAAAGCCGATGATCATCTGCGCGCAGAGCGAGCCCACCATGTCGACCATCCGGTAGCTGCCCATAGCGCGCCCACGCGTCTCGTTGGTGACCTTGGATTGCAGCCAGGCCTCGACCACTGTGTAGCACCCTGCCACGCAGAGACCCGAGGCCACGCGCATCAGCGCCCAGGCATAGGGGTCGAGGATCAGCATATGGGCCAGAAGTCCAATGGCGCCTGCCGCTGTGAAGGCCGCGAAGGCACGGGAGTGGCCGATTGAGCCCATCAGGCGAGGGGCCCACCAGCAGCCGATGAAGAAGCCTAGGAAATGGGCGGAGCCCAAAAGGCCGATTTGGCTGTTCGTGAAGCCCAGAACGGTGCCAGAGAGAACATCAAGCGGCCCAACACCGCCCGACGAGATCTGCAAAAGGAAGATCGACAGGAAAAGGGCGGCAAAGGATACGAGGAGGCGCATGGGGCAGGGTGTCTGACTTTTTTGTCAGACTGGTGGCGCTTGTGGCCTGGTGCTGTCCCCGCGGCGACCTTTGCGGGGTCGTTTATGGGGATTTCGCCGCACGCTTTGCGTGCGTCGACCCGGAGCGGCCTGCGAGCAGGCCGCCACCGAAACCGGCGGGAGTTTCGCCGCGCCCGCGGCTCGGCGACCTGCGCGGCCCGTTCCGGGCCGTGATTCCTACAGTGGTGGTGCGGATCGGTGCCTACAGCACCGATCCGCCTGCCCGAATGCTCTTCTCAAGAGCATTCCTTGAGAGGCGGCGCTGCCCCTGCCGCCTGTTGACGACTCCCCTGAGGTATCTGGATCAAGCTGAAAGGCTGGTCAGACGGCCGTGGCATCTGCGGGCGGGGCGGATATGACGCCGCGGTCATCC
>NZ_JBPBBA010000051.1:0-22245 GCF_050896395.1 Nioella aestuarii
GCGCGACCGGCAGCGGTTCGACGACGTGTCGGCGCGCTTCGCGCGGGTGGCAGCGCAGGGGCTCACTCAGCGGCGCGACCGGCTGACAGCGTTAGAGAGGCTGCACCAGACACTTGGCTACACCGAAACGCTGAAGCGCGGTTACGCGGTGGTGCGGGCGGGGGACGCGGTTGTGACCACGCGCGAGGCTGCTAAGGGGCACGCGCGGCTGGAGGTTGAGTTCTCAGACGGGGCGATCGGGGTTTACACAGAAGGTGGACCGCCACGGAGCAAACGTGGTGGAGGCAAGGACGAGCCCGAACAGGGGAGCCTGTTCTGAGTGGACTTGCGCTGCCTGCGGCACCGCCCGGTGAACGGCCCTCCTCAGACCCCTTTGGGGCCTTCGTCGGTCCGTGTTGCCACGAAGGCTTGGCCCTGTCTGGTATTTATGTTTCGCGCCCGGTTTGGGGGGAGGGGGCAGACATCGCCTTTGCGGCGCGTTTGTCCATCACCTTGCGCCACCGCCGCGGCATGGTGGCGAGCATCGCCATCACCGGCATTGACCAGGGCAGGGTTGGGGCGCTGACGGGGGTTTGCAGCGCGTCATAGGGCGTATCGGGATGCATGTGATGATCGGAATGGGCGGGTGCGTTGACCATCAGGTAGGACGTAAACCCGCGCGGGGCGTTCCAGCTGTGGCGGGCAGCGACCGGTTCCCATTTGCCGTTCGCCAGGCGCTTTCGGCTGAGACCATAGTGCTGAACATAGTCCGACAGCAGGATCTGGACATGTGCAAGCAGCGCCAGCGCCACTAGGCCAGCCGCGCCGCCGGGACCGCCAAGAAGGACCGCCAGACCAAGCGTCACGGCGCTGCCCGACAGATACCACAGATATGGGTTTGGCCCCCGGCGACGGGCATCGCGCGCGCGTTCTGCTGCCAGGCCGGCCCGGAAGGATCCGATCCAGGCCCTGGGCAGAAACGCCCAAAAGCTTTCACCAGGGCGCGGAGTGTTGGGGTCGTCGGGGGTGCCGACATGGGTGTGATGCACGAGGCGGTGCGCCGAGACATGGTGGCCGAACAGCATTGAGCTATAGACCACCCCGCCAAGCCGCCGGAGGGCGCGGGGGGAGCGATGGATCAGTTCATGCGCATTGGGGTGACTGACCTGGCCCAGAAATGACCCTGCCGCCAGCAGCAGCGTGATCTGCTCCGCAATGCTGCGAGAGGGGGCGCCGAACGCATGGGCCGTCAATGCCAGCAGCGCAACATGGCCAAGTGCCAGAACGACAGACAGGGGATCGGCAGCAGAAGAATGGCCAACAGGGCCGCGCGGCGGGGTCAGCAGGTGATCAAGCCCTGCCGCCAGCAAAGTCAGCCAGATCAGGGCAAGACCGGCCCACCACCCGCCCCACAGCGCCCCGGCCAGAAGCAGGGCCAGCGGGATCAGCGTGGCGAAGGCATAGCGCCAGATCGGCATGAAATGGTCCTTTGTAACCGTTTACGAATGTTACCAATGGTCAAGCACGCGCCGCAAGGCAATGCGCCTCTTGCCGCGCTCATCGTGATGCGCTCTGGTTGAAATCAGGTTGACGAAAGGATTGGGGATGACAGGCGCAATGGGGGTGGCCGGGGCCGGGGCCGTGATCGCCCTGATCTATCAGACAAAGGTAAACGCGGGTGAGAGCGCCCTGCGTTCGGGCCTGAAAACCGTCCCCGTGGCACTGTTTGCCATCGCCGCCCTGCTGGCTGGGGCACCTTGGCTGCTGGTTCTTGGGCTGGCGCTTGGGGCGGTCGGGGATTTTGCCCTGTCGCGCAAAGGCGACTCCGCCTTTATCGCCGGGCTCGGCAGCTTCGCTCTGGCGCATCTGGCCTATGCTGTGGTCTTCGTGGGGGTGGAGGCACGGCTGGCGCCGTTCGATCTGACGCCGATGCGCTGGCTTGGTGTTGCGGCCCTTGTGATCATGGCGCAGTCAACGGTGGTCTGGCTTTTGCCTCATGTTGGCGGAATGAAGCGGCCCGTCGCGGCCTATGTGGCGATCATCAGCGCTATGGGATTGGCGGCGCTGCATCTGCCGGCCACCCATGGGCTGGCGATGCTGGGGGCGGGGCTGTTCGTTCTGTCAGACCTGGTGCTGTCGATTGAGCGGTTCCGAATGAAGGAGGACAGCCCCGCTGCACGGGGTGCCTCGCATCTGGTCTGGCCGCTCTATTGGGTGGGGCAAGGGTTGATTCTTGTAGGGATTGCCTGGAGCTAGCGCCCCCCTCGCCACGCCATTTTCATATACACATCGCCCAAGCGCAGTTCCTCCAGCATCTGGGTGATGCGTTTCTCCCGCGTCTCGGGCCGCTTGGCCCGGGCAATCCAGCCGAGATAGTCGTTGCGCTGATAGGGTGGGCGCGCATCATAGGCGGCGCGCAGGCCGGTTGCGTCCAGTCGGGTCGCGAGATCGCCGGGCATGGGCTGGATCGGACGGGTGAGGCGCATGGGCTTTAGAATAGGCTGAATCCGCATCCGCGTCGACATGCGGCGCTTCCATCCGGCGCGCGCGCGTATTAGGTGGGGAGAAGCTGTATTCCCCGGGGGGCCTCATGTCGTTCTTCAAGAAACTCAAGGACCGGATGTTCAAATCCTCATCGAAGCTCGATGAGGGGCTTGATGCGATCATCGAGGACGGTGCGGTTGACGAGGAGGAACATGCCGAGGAATTAACGCCAGAGCCTGTCAGCCCGCAGGAGCAGGTATCAGAAGACCCGGAGCCCGCGCCCGGTGTTGAGGACATCGAGCCGGTGGCCGATGTCCTCGCGCCAGAGCCAGCCCCTGTGCCAACGCCAGCCCCCGCGCCAGCTTCCAAACCCGGCCTTCTGGGGCGGATCATGGGGCGCAGCAGTGCCCCGCGCCGGGCGCTTGATGACGATATGCTGGAAGAGCTGGAGGAGCTGCTGATCACCGCCGATATGGGGGTGGAAACCGCCATGCGCGTCACTGCCAATATGGCCGAAGGGCGCTTTGGCAAGCTGATGACGGCGGCCGATATCAAATCGCTGCTGGCGCAGGAGATTGGCCGGATCATGGAACCCGTCGCCAAGCCGATGCCGCTTTACCCGAAAAAACCGCAGGTGGTGCTGGTGGTGGGCGTGAATGGCTCGGGCAAGACCACGACCATCGGCAAGCTCGCCAGCCAGTTCAAGGCTGCGGGCAAGAGCGTGGTGATCGCGGCGGGCGACACGTTCCGCGCGGCGGCGGTGGAACAGCTTCAGGTCTGGGGCGACCGAGCAGGCGTTCCGGTTCTGACAGCGCCAGAGGGGTCCGACCCGGCGGCACTGGCCTTTGATGCGATGACCAAGGCCGAGGCCGAGGGGGCCGATCTGTTGATGATCGACACCGCAGGGCGCTTGCAGAACCGCGCCGACCTGATGGAGGAACTGGCCAAGATCGTGCGCGTGATCCGCAAGAAAGACCCTGACGCGCCGCACAACACGCTGTTGGTGCTGGATGCTACCACGGGGCAGAACGCGCTGAGCCAGGTGGAGACCTTCCAGAAAATGGCCGATGTCTCGGGCCTCGTGATGACCAAGCTGGACGGGACTGCAAAGGGCGGTGTTCTGGTGGCGCTGGCGGATAAGTTCGGCCTGCCGATCCATGCCATCGGGGTGGGGGAACAGATCGATGATCTGGCGCCTTTCGACCCAGAGGATTTCGCCAAGGCGCTGACGGGGGCAGAGTGAACCGAAAGGTGCCTCGAGGCGACTCACAAAGGTTGTACAAACCTTTGAGGGAGTCCGCCTTAATCATGAAACGCATCATCCTTGCCGCGCTGACCGGGCTTGCCCTGTCGGCCCCTGTCCATGCCCAGATGACGGAGTCCAGCTGCGCTGTCAGTTGGGGCATGATCAGCACCCCGCTTGGCCTGCCACCGAATCTGGCCGCCGCCCAATTGGAAAACGGGGCCTGCGTGGCCCGTGATCTGGAGATCGTGACAGGCCGTTTGCGCATCCTGGTGGATGACCTGCGCTGGCAGGTGGAGGGCTTGGAGGCGCTTTTGGTCAGCGGGGCCCTGCTGAACCGGGTGGAGCTGTCTGCCGGTGGGGTCTATGTGCTGGCCGCGACCGGGATGCCGGATTTCGACTATGTGATGGAAGCGCAGGCCCGCGCGGGTGAGGGGATATCCGTCGATCTGCTGGCCACCCATGCGGACGGTGAGGTCATGCTGGACCGCCTGCATGTGGATTTCCCGGGCGAGAACGCCATCGACGCCACCCTGCAGCTGACCGATGTCGATCCGCGCGCACCCGATCAGGCGGTGATCCGCGCCGCCCGGCTGGAGGTGCTGACACGCGGTTTGTTCGAAACCTATGCGCTGATGCCGCTGGCCAATCTGCTGCTTGGCTCGTCCGACGAACCAGAGGCCGAGGTTGCCCGGTTACAGGCAGAGACCATCGCCGCCATCGAGACATTGCCGGAGCCGTTGTTCGACCGCAGCACTCGGGCCGCGTTGGTGATGTTGGTTCAGGATATGCCCAACCCGGCAGGGCGGGTGATCTTCGAACTTCAGGCCGAGAACGGGTTGCCTGTTGTCCAACTGACCGAAGATGCAGGGATGCTGGGGCGCTTGCCTGCATCCGATCCGCTGTCTGCCCTGGCCGGGGCCGAACTGCGGGTCAGCTACTACATATACGGTGAGGAATGAGCGACTGGATCGTTTCGCTGGCAGGCACACCGGAGGGGGCGACACTCGCAACCTTTCTGGCCCTGCTGGCGGCGATCCTGCACGCGGTCTTCGGCGCGCTTCAGAAGGGGCGGCATTCGCCGCTTCTGTCGCGGGGTGTGATCGACGCGAGCTACGGGGTGATGGCAGCCCCGTTTGCACTGTTCGTCGTGCCCTGGCCCACGCCGCATATGTGGCCCATCTTCGGGGTCATGATGCTGATTCATCTGGGCTACAAGGCGGCGCAGGTGGCCAGCTATCAGCGCGGGGCCTATACCGTTGTCTACCCCGTGATGCGCGGCACCGGGCCGCTGTTTACGGTGATCGGGGCTACGATCTTCTTTGGCGAGCATTTCAGCCTGACCCAATGGATGGGCGTCCTGACCCTGCTGACGGGCATCTATGGCCTTGCCTTCTACAACCTGCGAACCATCACCGTGGACCGCGAAACGCTGGTGCCAGCGCTGTGGCTGGCGGTGCTGACGGGGCTCTTTGTAGCGGCATATACCACCTATGACGCCTATGGCATTCGCGCCGCGAACGATCCCTTGACCTTCCTTGCGTGGTTTTTCTTTCTTGATGGCATGACCATGCCTCTGGTCGCGTATTACGCCTATCGCCGGATGCCCGATCCACCGGCAGTCGGGCCGCTCGCCCTGCGTGGCCTAATCGGCGGTCTCGTGGCGATGGCCAGCTTCGGGTCGATCCTGCTGGCCACGCGGCTCGATCAGGTGGGGCAGGCGGCGGTGCTGCGCGAAACCTCGACGGTGTTTGCCGCGCTGATTGGCTGGTTGATGCTTGGTGAACGCGTTGGCCCCCGCAGACTGGCGCTTATGGGGTTGATCGCAGCCGGGGCGGTGATAGTTGAGATGGGCGGATAATTTGAGGCGCGATTGATGGAAGAACGCAAGATCAACCCCTATGTGAAAAGCGCGCTGGAGCTTGGGCCGCCGATCCTGTTCTTCGTGGTGTACTTGTGGATCAAGGATCAGACCTTCACCATCGCGGGGCATGAATATTCGGGCTTCATCATCGCGACGGCGGGCTTCATCCCGCTGCTGCTGGCCTCGATCGCTGCGCTGTGGTGGCTGACGGGCAAGCTGTCCCGGATGCAGATCTTCACTGCCGTTCTGGTCGTCGTCTTCGGCGGGCTCACCGTCTGGTTCGATAACGAGGCCTTCTTCAAGATGAAGACCTCGATCGTCTACACCTTCTTCGCGGTGGTTCTGGGCATCGGTCTACTACGCGGCGAAAGCTGGCTTCAATTCGTCATGGGCGAGATGATGCCAATGGCGAAAGAAGGCTGGATGATCCTGACAAAGCGGCTGGTCGCGGCTTTCGCCCTTATGGCTGTGGCCAATGAAATCGTCTGGCGCACCCAAACGACCGAGTTCTGGGTGACGTTCGAAACCTTTGTCCTGCCCGGCTTTCTCTTCGTCGTCTTCATGTTCCAGGCCAAGCTTTTCGAACGCCACATGATCGAGAAGGACGAGGGCTAATCCCCCTTGACCCAGATCAGGGGCCTTCCGTTTCCGGGCTGCTAGACTGTCAGCAGGAAAGAGGAGGCCCCATCATGACGTCCCGAATTCTCGTGCCGATTGATCTTGATCATATCGAAAAGCTCGACACCGCACTGAGCATCGCCGCCAAAGCGGCCAGAGACCACGGCGCAACGGTCACTTATGTGGGCGTGATCGACCCGGTTCCAACCGCCTCGAAACGGCGCGAAGGCTTTGAGGCACAGCAGCAGCTGGATGCGTTTGCAGAGGCGCAGGCCAAAACTCATGGAATTCTCACAGACGGCCATATCGCCCTGCGCGGTGATCTGCACCTGCATGTCGGGCGAGAGATCATCAAGGCCGCTGAAGATGCCGATTGCGACCTGATCGTGATGGCCAGCCATGTGCCCGGTTTCAAGGACCACTTCCTGACATCAAACGCAAGCTATGTCGCCACTTATGCCCCTATGTCGGTGCATGTGGTCCGCTAGCTGCGGCTAGTTGAGGGCGGTCCAGCTGAACGCCTGACGATCCGCTGTCACCCGCCCGACAGAGGGCAGCGTGAAATGGCTGCCAAGAACCAGACACGCGCTCTCTGACGCGGTTTCCAGGAGGAAGCGTCGCGAGGTCACGGCGCGCTCTGCAGCGCTGTCAAAGCGGAAATGCCACTCGGGATGGGCGCATTGGGCACTGGAATGCAGCGCGTCTCCGGTGATGATGGCTTCGGCGCCGCCACTTTCGATCCGCACTGAAACATGCCCCGGCGTGTGGCCCGGTGTCGGGATCAGCGTCACGTAGTCCCCCAGCATATGCCTGGCTGTGACCAGGTCCGCCTGACCGGCCTCGATCACCGGCAACACGCTTTCGCGGAATATGTCTGAGGCTCTTGCGCGCTGCGTCTCCTCGTCCTCGGCGGGCATAAGGTAGCGCGCTTTGGGGAAGGTGGGCACCCATCTGCCATCAACGAGCCGGGTGTTCCAGCCAACGTGATCGACATGCAGGTGTGTGCAAAGCACATAGTCCACATCGTCAAACCCCACGCCTGCCGCCGTGAGCGACGCCTCGAACCTCTTGCTCTCGCGCCGATGCCAGTCCGGCATCGCCTCATTGGTCTTGTCATTGCCCACACAACAGTCAACGAGGATCACGTGATCGGGCGTTTTCAGGAGAAAACCCTGAATGGGCAGGATGAGTTTGCCGGAGCTCTGGCAGACTGAACCGGGCGCAAGCTCCTCGATGATCCTCGCCACATCCGATCCCGCATTCGGGAACAGATCCTCTGGCCTCATGAACGGGGCGTGGATATCAAGAATACGCCAAACTTCGACGTCACCGACTTTGCACAGCATCCTGATGATCCTTTCCCGTTACCTTCGGCGCGGCCCCTGATCTGGCTTACGAGGCGGGGCCTTGCGGATTTTTTTCGCGCCCGGTCGGGCAGGCTTGGCCTTGGCTTCGGCATGGCCCTCGGGCAGAGCGATCCCTAACTGGTCTCGCAGCACTTTCGGCTTGATTTCTTCTACCTCACCGGGCTTCAGCTCGTTCAGCCGGAAGGGGCCATAGCTCACCCGGATCAGCCGGTTCACATCCAGCCCGACTTCCCCCATGGCGCGGCGAATTTCGCGGTTTTTCCCCTCGCGCAACCCTACGGTGAGCCAAGCATTCGCCCCCTGCTGCCGGTCAAGCGTCACATCCATTGGCTGAAACCGCTCGCCCTCGATGGTCACGCCCTTGCGCAGAGGGGCCAGATCTTCGTCCTTGGGCGTGCCCTTGACGCGCACGCGATACTTGCGCAACCAGCCCGTAGAGGGCAGTTCCAGCTTGCGCTTGACCCCGCCATCATTGGTCAACAGCAGCAAGCCTTCCGAATTGAGGTCGAGCCGCCCGACACTCATCACCCGTGGCATCCCCTCAGGCAGCTTGTCGAAGACCGTCTCGCGGCCCTTTTCGTCACTCGTGGTCGTCACCAGCCCCTGCGGCTTATGGTAAAGCCACAAGCGCGGGCGCTCTGGCTCTCCCACCTCTTTGCCATCAACGGTGATCTTGTCGGCAGGCGTGACGTTCAGCGCAGGGCTGTCGATCTTCTTGCCGTTCACGGTGACGCGGCCCGCCTCAATCATGCGCTCGGCCTCTCTCCGGCTGGCGATGCCGGCGCGGGACAGGACCTTGGCGATACGGTCGCCTTCTGGGGTGTTGGTGCTCATGACTTTGGACTACCGGTTTGACAGCAGCTTGGAAAGCGGCAAAGGGATGGGCATGACCGGTTTCATCAGCCATATGCAGACTGCACTGGATCAGGCGCGCCTTGCCGCAGAGGCGGGCGAAGTGCCCGTGGGCGCGGTGATCGTCGGCCCTGACGGCGTGGTGCTGGCGCAATGCCGCAACCGGATGAGGGAACTGCACGACCCAACAGCCCATGCCGAAATGCTGGCCATCCGCACCGCCTGCGCAGCGCTTGGCTCCGAACGGCTGACTGGCTGTGATCTCTACGTGACGCTGGAGCCGTGCCCGGCCTGTGCGGGGGCCATTTCAGCGGCCCGCATCGCAAGGCTTTACTATGGCGCGGCGGATCCGAAATCAGGCGGCGTGGCGCAAGGCCCGCGCGTCTTTGACCACCCCCAGGCCCATCACAAGCCCGAGGTTTATCCGGGCATCAGCGAACGCGAGGCGTCAGAGCTGCTCAGAACTTTCTTTGCAACGCGCCGCTGACACCTTCTTCTTGGCAAAAATACTCCGGTGGAGCGCGAGGGGGCGCTGCCCCCTTGCATCGGTCGGGTGGCCGAAGGCCATTCGAAATCCCTCAGAGCGTGATCGCATCCATCACTTCCGGCTCGATCACATCGACACCGGGCAGGGCTGCGGCCAGCACTTCGGCCGATTGTTCCAAAATCGGGAAGGTGCGATAGTGGCAGGGGATCACGGTCTTGAAGTTGAAGAATGTCTTCGCCGCATAGCCTGCACGCTTCATATCCATGGTGAAATGCCCGCCTGCCGCCAGGATGCCGATATCCGGCGCGTGCAGATCCGCGAACACCCCCATATCCGCCATCACGTCGGTGTCACCCGAGAAATAGATGGTCCGCCCTTCGCCCGCGATCATGAAACCGCATTCGGTGCCGCCCCATTTGGGCCCGTCCGGGGTTCCGAAGCTTGATGAATGGACCGCGTTGACCATCGTGACCGCCACAACGCCCAGCATCACCGTGCCGCCTTTGTTGAAGCCGACGGTCTCGATCCCTTCGTTTTCGCCCCAGTACCCCATCAGGTCATACTGACCCACGACAGGCACCCCCAGATCTTTGGCAAGATCCAGCACATCGGCGACGTGATCGAAATGACAATGGGTCAGCAGGATATGGTTGGCGCCTGCGATTGCCTCTGCCTTTCGGTCCTCGGGGAAGACGGGGTTGCCGGTGAACCATGGATCGACAAGCAAGACCTGTCCTGCGATCTCGATGCGGAAGCTGCCGTGCCCAAGCCATATGATATTCATTGTCACCTCCCTATTGTTTGGGTTGAGGATAGCTCAGTCGTCGCACTTGTCACGCTTCCTCTGAAAGACAGGCGGGGATCGGGCTGACTATGATAGACTGCGCTCACCAGCGAAGGAGGAAACCATGTCTGACAAAGGCAATGCGGGATGCATGTGCGGTGCGATCCGGCTGCGGATTGAGGGCAAACCCGTCACCGTGATGCAATGTCATTGCAGCGATTGCCAGAAATCCTCTGGCGGCGGGGCCGCCCTGATCGCCTTGATGCGGCGCGATGATGTAACGCTGTTAACCGGCTCACCTGAAGGGTATTCCGTGACCGGGGCGTCTGGAGGTGACGTGCGCCGTTGCTTCTGCGTATCCTGTGGGGCGCCGGTCTATTCGGAACTGGGCAAATACCCCAGTATTCTTGCCGTCAAACTCGGTGCCTGGGATGTGGACCCCGGCCTCGCACCGGATTGTGCCATCTGGACGGCCTCGGCCCCGCCCTGGCACCACATTCCCGCCGATATCCCGAGCTTTCCGAAGGCGCGCCCCGCCGCCTGACCCCCTGCCGGGGTGAATTCTTCCGCGTCGGCTGGTTGTGGTGCTTGCAGCCCTGCCCGTGGCCCGGTAAACCCGAGCCCGATCCAGACTGCACAAGCCCGAAGGTGTAACGCCCCATGTCCATTGACATCGAAACCGCCGCCCGCGTCGCGAAACTCGCGCGGATCAAGGTGGAAGAGGAAGACCTGCCCGCGCTGGCAGGCGAGTTCAACGCGATCCTTGGGTTTATCGAGCAGTTGCAGGAACTGGATGTCGATAACGTAGAGCCGATGACATCCGTTACGCCGATGCGCCTAAAACGCCGCGAGGACGTGGTGACTGATGGCAACCAGCAAGCCAAGGTTCTGGCCAACGCGCCCGATGCACGGGAAGGGTTCTTCGCGGTTCCGAAGGTGGTGGAATAATGTCCGATCTCAACAAGCTGACCATTGCCGAGGCGCGCGACGCGCTGCGCAAGGGCGAAACCACGTCTGTCGCACTGACCGAAGCCTGCCTTGCGGCCATCGACGGCGCCGATGCGCTAGGCGCCTTCGTTCACAAGACGCCGGACCTGGCACTGGAGCGGGCCCGCGCAGCCGATGCGCGGATCGCTGCGGGCGATGCGCCCGACATGTGCGGGATCCCCGTTGGCATCAAGGATCTGTTCTGCACCGAGGGCGTTGCCAGCCAGGCCGCGAGCCGGATCCTCGAAGGGTTCAAACCGGAATATGAATCGACCGTTTCGGGCAAGCTGAAAGACGCGGGCGCGGTGATGTTGGGCAAGCTCAACATGGACGAGTTCGCCATGGGGTCGTCGAACGAAACCTCGGTCTATGGCAACGCGGTGAACCCGTGGAAATCCGGCAATGGCGAAGACCCGCTGACGCCGGGTGGCTCTTCTGGGGGCTCCGCCGCCGCGGTGGCGGCAGATCTCTGCCTCGCCGCAACCGGCACCGATACCGGCGGCTCGATCCGTCAGCCCGCCGCCTTCACCGGCACCGTGGGGTTGAAGCCGACCTATGGGCGTTGTTCCCGGTGGGGAATCGTGGCCTTCGCCTCGTCGCTCGATCAGGCGGGCCCAATGACCAAGACCGTGCGCGACGCGGCGATCATGGGCCGCGCCATGATGGGCCATGACCCGAAAGACAGCACCTCTGCCGATCTGGCTGTGCCGGATTTCGAGGCGATGCTGACCGGCGATATCCGCGGCAAGGTCATCGGTATCCCCAAGGAATACCGTATGGACGGTATGCCCGAAGAGATCGAGACGCTTTGGTCTCAGGGCGCCGAGATGCTGCGCGACGCGGGCGCCGAGATCCGCGATATCAGCCTGCCGCACACCAAATATGCGCTGCCCGCCTATTACGTGATTGCGCCCGCCGAGGCATCCTCGAACCTGGCGCGCTATGACGGGGTCCGTTTTGGCCACCGCGCCAAGCTGGCTCAGGGCGACGGCATCACCGAGATGTACGAAAAGACCCGCGCCGAGGGTTTCGGGGCAGAGGTCAAGCGCCGTGTGATGATCGGCACCTATGTGCTGTCGGCGGGCTTCTATGACGCCTATTACAACCGTGCCCGCAAGGTGCGCGCGTTGATCAAGAAGGATTTCGACGATGTTTTCGCCGAAGGTGTCGACAGCATCCTGACGCCTGCCACGCCCTCTGCCGCGTTCGAGCTTGGCAAGGAGGTGTCGGACCCGGTCGAGATGTATCTCAACGACGTCTTCACCGTGACCGTGAACCTTGCCGGGCTGCCGGGTGTGGCCGTTCCCACTGGTCTGGACCAGCAGGGCCTGCCGCTTGGCCTGCAGCTGATTGGCCGTCCGTGGGAGGAGGGCGATCTGCTGAACACCGCCTATGCGCTCGAAAACGCAGCCGGTTTTGTGGCGAAACCCGCCAATTGGTGGTAAAAGCCTGACAAAACAAGATCGAGGATGGGCGGATGCGGAAACTGGCGATGACGGGGCTGGCGCTCCTGCTGCTTGGGGCTTGCACCTCTCAGCCCGAGGATGCGCGCGGCGTCGGCTTTGGCGACTACACCCAGCATCTGGCGCAGGAACGTGCAGAGCGTGAGGCCGCCCTTGCTGGTCGGCAACCGCAGACCGTTCTGCCGCCCGTCCGAGAGGACCGCCCCGATATCGCTGCGCTGGCAGCGGGGGCCATCGACGAGGCCGAAGCTGCGCCACCGCCCGCCACAGCCGTTCCGCCGGGAAGCCATAGCAGCATCTCTGACGAACAGGATTTCGAGGCCGTGGCAGGCCGGGAGTCCATCGAAAGCGACGCCGAACGGCTGCAAAGAATGCAGGAGCAGCGGGTCGAGATCGCGCCAACGGCGGTGCCCGACCGACCCGGCGCGACCGGCCCCAACATCATCGAATACGCGCTGACCACCTCTAACCCGCTTGGCAATCAGGTCTTCCGCCGGTCGCCCTTCGGGCAGGGCCGGCACGAACGGAATTGCCTCGCCTTCCGCTCCGATGATCTGGCGCAAGAGGCGTTTCTGTCCATGGGTGGGCCAGAGCGGGACCGGCAGGCGCTGGATCCCGATGGCGACGGTTATGCCTGCGGATGGGATCCGACCGTCTATCGCAACGCCGCCGCCGCTGCCCGCAACCAGTGAGCCGCTCACCGAATTTCGGCCCCCGCCGCGACGGGCTAAGGCCGGAGCTGGTCGTCCTGCATTACACCGCCATGGACAGCTGCGAGGCCGCAGCCCGCGCGCTGTGCGATCCTGCGCGGGAAGTGTCGGCCCATTACCTGATTTCCGAGGCGGGTGAGGTTATGTCACTGGTGGATGAAGAGATGCGTGCCTGGCACGCCGGGGCCGGGGAATGGGCGGGGCGGGAGGACGTGAATTCCCGGTCGATCGGGATTGAGCTGTCCAACACCGGCTACACCCCCTTTGCCGCGCGCCAGATGGCGGCGCTGGAGGCACTGTTGCCGGGTATCCTTTCTCGTTGGCAGATTGACCCAAAGGGGGTTATCGCCCATTCCGACATGGCTCCGGGCCGCAAGATCGACCCCGGCCCGCGCTTTGACTGGCTCAGGCTTGCCCGCCAGGGGCTTTCGATCTGGCCGGAGCCCCAGGATCAGGCCGTGGATTGGCCCCGGTTTCGCGCGGACGCCGTAGAGTTTGGATATCCACAGATGGCAGATGAGCTGTTGCTTGCAACGCTGCGCCTGCGTTTTCGGCCCCGGTTTGAGGGTCCGCTGGATGGGCGCGATATGGGGATCATGGCCGATCTTGCTGCGCGCTTCCCTGCCAAGCGGGCTTGACCTTCGCCCCACACATCCATAGGTCGCCCTTGCGCGGAGGGCTGGATGGCCGCGGGCGGGGCAACCCGTCCGAGGAAAGTCCGGACTCCCTGAAGCAACGGTGCCGGGTAACGCCCGGGCGGAGCAATCCGACGGAAAGCGCCACAGAAATGAAACCGCCACCGGGCCGGTCGGGCAACCGATACCGCCGGCGGTAAGGGTGAAACGGTGGTGTAAGAGACCACCGCGGGACTGGCAACAGGACCGGCACGGCAAGCCCCACCGGGAGCAACGCCAAATAGGGACCTCGCGTGCCTGTCACAGGGTCGCTTCAGCCCGAGAGGTCCGGGTTGGCAGCTGGAGCCTGCGAGCAATCGCCGGCCTAGAGGAATGGTCATCCAGAGGGTTTCGGCCCTTGGACAGAATCCGGCTTACAGGCCCTCCGCGCATATGACCTTCACAGGCGGTTTCGCCGACTGCGTCGTCGACCCGTGGGCGGCCCTTCTCAACCCCCGGCTTGCGCCGGAGGCCTCAAAGGGCCGCGTTGCCACGTGACATCGGTGAGGATGGTGATCCGGGGGCGATCGCCGTTACGGTTTTGAGGCTGGGATGCCTCCGGCGGGAGTATTTTTACAAAGAAGAAGGGCAGGGGGGTTGTGTTCCGTGCGCGATCCCGGTTTCTGAGATGGGATATTGCGAGGGAGAGCCCGGGATGCGGAAGGTGGCTGTTGCTGAGATGGTCCGGGTTTTCGGGCGGATCGGGCTTCTGTCCTTCGGCGGACCTGCGGCGCAGATTGCGTTGATGCATCGTGAGCTGGTGGAGCGCCGGGACTGGTTGAGCGAGCGGCAGTTTCTGGGTGCCCTGTCCTTTACCATGCTGCTGCCGGGGCCGGAGGCGATGCAGCTGGCGACCTATGCGGGCTGGCGGCTGGATGGCACGCGGGGCGGCTTGATCGCGGGGGGGCTGTTCGTGCTGCCCGGCGCGTTGGTGGTGATGCTGCTGGCGGCACTTTATGTCGGGTTTGGTCAGCTTCCGCTGGCAGAGGCCCTGTTTCTGGGCATCAAGGCCACGGTCATCGTTGTTGTCATCGAGGCGCTGCTGCGTGTCAGCCGCAAGGCGTTGAAAGGCGCTTTGCCCTATGGGTTAGCGGCACTGGCCTTTCTGGGGCTTTTTGCCTTCGGGCTGCCTTTTCCGTTGATCATCGGGGTCGCGGCAGGGATCGGAGCGATGTTCATGGGCAGGCAGGCGGATGATGCCCCGGCACCGGCCGTGTCCCCTGCTGGCACTTTGCGCATCGTTCTGATCTGGGGTGCGCTGTGGCTGGCGCCGCTTGCGCTGTTGTGGCTGATCGCGCCGGGAAGCCTGCTGACCGAGGTGGGACTGTTCTTTTCGAAGCTTGCCGTTGTGACCTTTGGCGGGGCCTATGCTGTGCTGGCCTATATGGTGCAGCAGGTTGTGGGCGATTTCGGCTGGCTGACCACAGGGCAGATGATGGATGCGCTCGGGCTGGCGGAAACGACGCCGGGGCCGCTTATTCTGGTGACCGAATTCGTGGGCTTCCTGGCTGGGGCCGGGCAAGGCGGATTGGGGCTTGGCGTTCTGGCGGCGCTTGTCACGCTCTGGGTCACCTTCGTGCCATGCTTTTTATGGATTTTTGCGTTCGCGCCATATGTGGAGTGGATCACGGCGCAGCCGCGGCTGAACGGGGCCTTGTCGGGAATCACGGCGGCAGTGGTCGGGGTGATTCTGAACCTGTCGCTCTGGTTCGCACTGCATGTCTTCTTTGCCGAGGTCAGCGAGGTGGTGCTGGGGCCGGCTACGCTTTGGCTGCCCGTTCTGGCCAGTATCGACATTGGGGCGATTCTGCTGGCGGGGCTTGCAGGTTGGCTGCTTCTGCTGCGCAAAATGGACCTTCTGGCAGTTCTGGGGGTGATGGCAGGGGCCGGGGCGGTCTGGAGCCTCGGATTTCTGCCCCTTTTCGGTTGACACCACACCGCGCAAGGGTAAAAGACGCGCTCAACCAGAGATACGAGCGCTTGGGATCGTCTGCCCCCCGCGCCCCGCTTTGCAGGAGTTTGACATGGCGAAGCCGACCACCATCAAGATCCGCCTGAATTCCACGGCGGGAACCGGCCACTTCTATGTGACCAAAAAGAATGCACGCACCATGACCGAGAAAATGGTCGTACGGAAGTATGACCCGGTTGTGCGCAAGCACGTGGAATACAAGGAAGGCAAGATCAAGTGATCTGACCCTTTCCAGGTTAGTCTGCAACCGGGCCGCGCTGATACCAGCTGCGGCCCGGTTTCTTTTTGGAGAGGTGACCTGGTGGACAGGCTGCGCATTCGACCGGCGCGGGAAGAGGACCGAGAGGCGCTGACCCATCTGCTGGCAGCAAGCTATCCGGCGTTGCTGGCCTCGGACTATGCGCCTGACCTGCTGGCGCGTGCTCTGCCATTGATTGCCCGGGCCAACCCGGCATTGCTGGCGTCGGGCAGCTACTATCTGATGAAGCCCGCCTTGGGCGGCGCGCCCTTGGCGGCAGGGGGCTGGACCGCCGACAGCCCGCATCAGCCAGAAGCGGCTGGAATCGGCCATGTGCGCCATGTCGTCACTCATCCGATGGCCACGCGGCGGGGACTGGCGGCGCGGCTGATAGGCCGGTCTTTCACTGAGGCAAAGATCGCGGGGCTGACGCAGTTGGTGGCCTTATCGACGCTGATGGCCGTGCCTTTCTACGCGGCCATGGGCTTTGCCGCTGAGCGTGAGGAGATCATCGTCATGGCGCCCGGGGTCCACTTCCCGGCGGTCAGGATGGTGCGGGCGCTGTAAGCGGGTCGTCCAGCAGATGCGGAGCCAGCGCCTTGGCCCAGTGGGCATAGGCGCGCGCAGAGGGGTGGAACCCGTCCTCGGCCATCAGGTCCGGGTCCATCGGCATGGAAAACGGCAGATAGCTGTGTCCCGCAGCGTTTGCCTGTTCCCTTAATAGAGGTTCCAGCCGCGCGGCCCTCTGAACCAGAATCCAGCGCAGCGGATTGGGCAGCAAAGGAAACTGGGACAGTGGCGGGATGCCGGTCACGATCAGCTGCGGCGTGTTGAACCGCGCCGCGATTTCCTGCGCGATGCGCACACGATCCGGAAGAATGCGGTTCAGGGGCGCGAAACTGGTCACGTCGTTGACACCCAGAACCAGCAGGACGACATCGAAAGGATCATGGGGCAGGGTGCTAAGTGCGGCCAAGGCGCTGCGGCTGGTGGCGCCGGTTTTTGCCTCTAGCCGCCATGTCAGTCGTCGATGCGGACTTAGGGCGGAAATGAGTTGCCCGCTTAGTGCGTTGTCCTGATGGGATGCACCCACGCCGGCGGCGGAACTGTCTCCGAGGATGAGCAGACGCAAGGTCGGGCCTTCGCCCGTCTCTCCCGCGCGCGGACCGGGCGGTTCCGGCAAACGCAGGGCACGGGCGCGCAGGCGCAGAGCCTGGGCGATCAGCAGCGGTGACAGAAGCGGGGCAAGCAGGCGGTCCATGGGGGTCAAGATAGGGGCTGCACACTGAACAAGGGAACCGGCGACATGGCGTCAGACCACAAAGAAAAAGGCCGGGGAGATGATCCCCGGCCCCGAAACACGCGTCTTCAGGAAACCACTTATTCCTGAGAGCCCATGAACATCAGCAGGAACTGGAACATGTTCAGGAAGCTGATGTAGAGGCTGAGCGCACCGTCAATAGCAGCCTTTTCAAGCCACTCCTGATCGCCGTGCATAGCATGGGCGACGTAAGTGTTCTTGATGTCCTGCGTGTAGAACGCGGTCAGACCAGCAAAGAGCAGCACGCCGATCGCCGAAATAGCGAACATCATGGCGGGCGATTGCAGGAAGATGTTCACGACCATCGCGATAAGCAAGCCGATCACGCCCATCATCAGGAATGTTCCCATGCCCGACAGGTTGCGCTTCGTCGTGTAGCCGTAGAGGCTGAGCGATGCGAAGGCGATTGCGGTCACGAGGAAGGTCTGCACGATGGAGTAATCGGTGTAGACGAGGAAGATCGAGCTCATCGACACGCCAATTGCGGCTGCGAAGACGAAGAAGCCGAGCGAAACGGCGGCAGCCGAGCCACGGCTCATGAGCGCGCCCCAGCCAAAGAACAGGAAGGCCAGCGGGCCGAACATCAGAACCCATTTAAGCGGGCTAAGGAACAGCGCTTCACCAAGTCCCGAAAGGTACTCGCCTTCGCGCAGCATGTAGGTGGCGCCGACGGGATCGGATGTAACAGCCAGCCCCGCAATTGCCCATGCAGCAAGCGCTGTAATGAGCATGCCGATGGACATGGTCCCATAGACCTTGTTCATGTGGGCGCGTAGGCCCGCGTCGATCTGGGCGGCGCTAACCCCACCGGCGTCGGCGCGGATCGTGTCGAATTGTGCCATCAGGTCCTCCGAAGAAAGGCATATTTTTCGTGGCGGGAACGACAAACGCCCCGCCTTACCTGACAATATCGGTAAGACAGGGCGCCATTTCAAGCGTCACAAGACAGGGAGATGCAGTCTTTTTTTGGCGAAAGCTTGGGTTTTGGGGTCAGACCAGCCAGCTTTGCGGCACATCCCACACCGGGCGAGAGGATTCGCGGGCCACATCGGCGCTGGTCAGGCCAAGGTCGCGGCGGGCATTGGCGTCCAGACGCTCCAGTGCGCGACGCTGACGCCAAGCGGCGATGGCGGCGCGGAAGAAGGCAAGTCCACCGGCACGGCGGGGGGCGAAAGCGGAGAAGCGAGCGAGCGTTTGAGCCATGGTATGTTCCTGTTCGTGAATGTCGGCGTGTTTCATATTTCGATGCTTGATATATAGAGGGCCAATATGCATTATGAAAATGAATGTTTATGAAACTAATCATCACAAGGCTTGATGGATGCGCAATCTTGATATGACTGCTCTGCGGGCTTTCGTCACCGTTGCCGATGCCGGCGGCGTCACCAAAGCCAGCGGCTTGCTGAACCTTACGCAATCGGCGGTGTCGATGCAGCTCAAGCGGCTTGAGGATAGCATCGGCGTGTCTCTGCTAGACCGTTCGTCGCGCAAGATGTCGCTGACCAATGCGGGCGAGCAGATGCTCAGCTATGCGCGCCGGATGCTTGATCTGAATGACGAGGTGCTGGCAAGGCTGACCTCGAATGAGTATGAGGGCGAGCTGTTTTTGGGGGTGCCCCATGATATCGTGTACCCCGCGATCCCGCAGGTGCTGCACCGGTTTAACGCTGCCTTCCCGCGCATGAAGGTGCAACTCGTCAGCTCCTACACCTCTCGGCTACGTCGGATGCTGGAGCGTGGCGAGGTGCATCTCGCCCTGACCACGGAATCCGCTCTGGATAGCGGCGGCGAGACCTTGCAGGAGCGCCCGCTTGTCTGGGTGGGGGCGATCAAGGGCAACGAATGGCGGCAGCGGCCCTTGCGATTGGCGTTCGAGCAACTGTGCATCTTTCGCAAGCCGGTGCAGGAGGCCCTGGATCGCGCGGCAATATCCTGGGAAATGGCCGTGGAAAGCGACAATTCCCGCACTGTTGAGGCGTCGATCAGTGCTGATCTGGCCGTTCATGCCTGTGTCGAAGGGGCCGAACCGCCCTATGTGGAACGCATCCACCATGGGGGGGCCTTGCCTGATCTGCCGTCAATCAAGATCAATATGTACGGGGCGGAAATGGCGAAGGATGAACCTGTGCAGGCGCTGGCCGAGATGGTGCGCAAAGCCTATCAGGCCATGTGATCTTTACGCAGGCGCGGGTCCAAGCGTTTCACGGTCGCACAGGTAAGTGTCCAGCCTGACGCTGCCGACAGGGCCTTCGCCGTTCAATTGCTGGACCAGAAACCGCGCCGCCATCCGCCCCATATCGCGATGCGGGACATGGACGGTTGTCAGGGCTGGTGTGACCAGCTGTGCCAGTTCGATATCATCAAAGCCGGTGATCGAGACATCGCCAGGCACCGACAATCCCATCTCGCGCGCGGCACGCAGGGCCCCAACGGCCAGAACGTCATTGCCGCACATGATAGCAGTTGGCGGGGTCGGGGTTGTCATCATCTGGCGAAACGTCTGGCCGCCGTTCTCGATGGAGTAGGGCGTTTCGATCAGCGAAAGATCCTCTGCGGGCATACCATGCGCGGCCATGGCCTCCTGGATGCCAGCCAGCCGTTCGCTGGCGCGATCGTTTGCAGCGCAAGGGGCCGAGATCACGCCGATCCGCCGGTGTCCCTTGCTGATGACCAGTTCTGCCATCTCACGCATCGCTGCGCGGTTGTCGAACCCGATTGAGGGTCGGGAATTTTCGGGGTCATAGACCCAGGCCACAAGAACCGGAACCGAGCGTGCCTCGAGGAAATTCAGCGTTTCCTCACTGCGGTGATGGCCGATCAATAGCAGCGCGTCAGCCCCGCGGGCACAAAGCGTTCGGATCTGTTCGCGTTCCACTTCCTCGCTATAAGAGGAGCTGGCGACAAGCAGCGTCATGCCATTGAGGCCGAGTTCTTCCTGAAATGCTTGCAGGCCACGGGCAAAGATGGCGTTCTCCATCGTCGGAATGATCGCGCCGATGGTATTTGTGCGCTTTGCGGCAAGCGCCCTCGCGCCGAAATTGGGGGCATATCCCAACTGATCGACTGCCGCCATAACCCGAGTACGCGTCGATTTCACAACCCGATCGGGCGTGTTCAGACACCGAGAGACGGTGGCCGTCGATACACCTGCAAGACGGGCGACATCCTCCAATGTGGGAACAGGGCGGGGCGCCTGTGGGGCCTTGGCGGTCATGTCAGAGTCATAGCCTTTGTTATGCTTATCGGCTTTCCTTAACCTGTACGTTAGGGCGGGACGAGGCCAAAGCGCAAGTGTAAGCGCTTGCAAGGTATCGTGTAAGCGCTTACAATCGAGCCGAATCGGCACATTCGCCGAGTTCGGGAGGAAAAATGATCTTCGCAGCTTCATCCGTTTTGTTTGTGATCTTCTTGATCAATGTTGCACTAGGCGCCTTTGCCGATGCGGCGTTCATGGGCGATGTGTCTGAAATGATCGTCCTCTTCCTGACATCTGTGACGTTCGTGTCCGGCATCCTGAAAGCGGAGGCCCGGCGCAACGCAGAAGAATAAGACCGCGAAACTAAGGGAGGAAGCGGAATGGACTTCAAAGACAAGCAGGAGCTGGCATCAGCCGAGCGCCGGAACTTTCTGAAACTGGCCGGCACCGGCAGCTTCACGGCCGCGATGGTCGCAGGGGCCGGGGGTATGCTGTGGTCCGAACAGGCGGCCGCGCAAACCGCGCAGGAGGAGCGCGAGCGCGAGGACGCAGCTGACCACATCATGACGCTGGCTACCGCCTATGTGCTTGGCGCGTCCCGCAGCTATCCGATCATGCAGCTGGACCTGAAAGAAAACATCCAGAACATGACCAACGGTAAGGTCTATGTGCGTCTGGCACCCGGCGGTCAGCTTGGCGCGGGCGGGGCTTTGGCGCAGGCAGTTCAGGGCGGCACCATCCAGTGCGCTCAGCACTCGTTGGCGAACTTCGCTCCATTTGCAAGCGTCGTTGACCTGATCAACCTGCCGTATTTCTGCGGGTCCAACCAGCGGTTCACCAACCTGACCAGCTCCGAAGCGTGGAAGGCCGAAGTCGATCCGCGTATCGCCGCATCGGGCTTCAAGTCGCTGTTCTACATCGTGATCGACCCACGCGTTGTGGCCGTGCGCCGCGGCGGTGATGCGATCATTACGCCGGCCGATATGGAAGGCGTGAAGTTCCGCGTTCCGGGCTCTGCGATGTTGCAGCAGTATTACCGCATGGTCGGTGCCAACCCGACCCCGGTGGCCTGGGGCGAAACCCCCTCGGCGATCCGTCAGGGCGTTGCCGATGCGCTCGACCCGTCGGTTGGCGCGCTGCACGTCTTCGGCTTCGGCGAGATCCTCAGCCACGTGACCTTCACCCAGGCGGTTCCGGACAGCCAAGTGTACTCGATCAACCTCGAATGGTTCAACTCGCTGCCTGCAGACGTTCAGGAAGGCATTGAGTTCGCTGGTGAAATCACCCAGGCCCAGAACCTCGCCAAGGTGCCCGCTGCACGTTCCTATGCGATGTCGCAGCTGATTGCGAACGGCGTGGAATTCCACTCGCTGAGCGACGACCAGCTTGCCGAATGGCAAGAGGTAGGCGGCTACCAGCGCAGCGAATGGGACGAGTTCAAGATCGATCTTGCCGGTGACATGGAAACCTTCGCACGCCTCGAAGAGGCAGCAGGTACCATGGGCCGCTACTACGTACACGACGCGTAAGAGTAACGAAATAGGACCGGCGCGCAGGCTGTGCGCCGGTCCTCATCCCAACTCCCACAATTTGTGACGAGATGGAGCCGGCAAGCCGGGGCGGAGGGGCCATGTCCAGATTATACGATGCAATAGACAGAAACGCGGAGCGCTGGTTGCTCTTGGTCTTCTACGTGATGCTGGTCGTCACCATGGCCATAGAGGTGCTGAGGCGGGAAATCCTTTCCTTCTCCTCGATCTGGGGCGAAGAAATCGTCCGCTACTCCTTTATCTACCTAGCCTGGATCGGTGCCGCTGCGGCCGTGAGAGAGCGCGGCCACATCCGCATCGACGTGATCATGAACTACGTCGGGCCGCGGGTTAAGGCGCTGCTCTACATCTTCGGTGATATCGTGATGTTCGGCGTATCGGTCATTGCGCTTTACTGGTCTTGGGAGGCGGTTCATGTGTCCTGGACCTTTGGGTCGGTCACTCATGGTCTGAGGA
>NZ_JBPBBA010000052.1:0-21133 GCF_050896395.1 Nioella aestuarii
CACCGAATCGCTTCGACGAGAGGACGAACGGCGGCGCGGTTGCTCCTCGGCAGGCTCCGCCCGGGTCACGCGAGAGCTAGAGCGCCCAACCCGATTGCCCGAATAACGCCGCCCGGCACGATATTCCCGTTCCGCGGCGCTTTCGGTCTCTTCCTCAACAGATTCGGCCTCTTCTGCTTCTCGCGCCGCCGCCTCGGCGCGGGCCTGCAATATTTCAAAGGCGCTTTCGCGGTCCACGGCGGCCTCGTATTTCCCTGCCAGCGGAGAGGTCGCAATCAACCCCGCGCGCATCGCATCAGCCATCGGTCCCAGTTGCGACGAAGGCGGACGGATCAGCGTGCGTTCGGCCATGCCGGGAATGCCCTTGCGTTCCAGCATCGAGGTTACAGCCTCACCCACGCCGACTTCGCGGATCGCATCCTCGATATCGAACGCCGGGTTGTCGCGGTAGTTTTCTGCCGCTTGCCGCAAATCGCGCCGGTCTTTCGCCGTATAGGCGCGCAACGCGTGCTGCACCCGGTTGCCGAGCTGGCCGAGCACATCCTCCGGCACATCGGCCGGGTTCTGGGTGATGAAATAGACGCCAACGCCCTTGGACCGGATCAGGCGCGCCACCTGTTCCACCTTGTCCACCAGCGCCTTGGGCGCGTCGTCAAACAACAGATGCGCCTCGTCAAAGAAGAAGACGAGCTTGGGCTTGTCGGGGTCGCCCACCTCGGGCAGTTCCTCAAACAGTTCAGAGAGCAGCCAGAGCAGGAAGGTGGCATAGAGCCGGGGGCTGCCCATAAGCTTGTCGGCGGCCAGGATGTTGATCCGCCCCAGCCCGTCGGCGTCGGTTTTCATGATATCGGCAAGGTCCAGCGCGGGTTCGCCAAACAGTCGGTCGCCCCCCTGCCCCTCCAGCACCAACAACCGGCGCTGAATGGCCCCGATCGAGGCGGTCGACACGTTTCCGTAACGCAACGAAAGGGTTTGGCGGTTCTCGCCCACCCAAACCAGCAGCGATTGCAGGTCTTTCAGGTCAAGCAGCGCCAGCCCCTGTTCATCTGCCACCCGGAAGGCGATGTTGAGAATACCCTCCTGCGCCTCGGACAGTTCCAGCAAGCGAGAGATCAGAAGCGGCCCCATCTCCGAGATCGTGGTGCGCACCGGATGCCCGGCCTCGCCATAGAGATCCCAGAACGTCACCGGAAACGCCCTATAGGCATAGTCGGCGAATCCGATCCGGCCCGCACGTTCCATGAAAGCATCATGGAGCTTGAAGCTTTCGCTGCCCGCCGCACCGAGCCCCGACAAGTCGCCCTTCACGTCAGACAGGAAGACAGGCACGCCATTTGCGGAAAAGCTCTCAGCCAGAATTTGCAAGGTCACGGTTTTGCCAGTGCCGGTCGCGCCGGCGATCAACCCGTGCCTGTTGGCGTATTTCAGCAGCATGTGCTGCGCCTCTGCGTAGCCCTCGCCGCCGCCGCCGATAAAGATGCTGTCCGACATGTTCTGCCCCTGTCTGATATTCTTCGCCCCGCACAATACAATCTTAACGATCCTGTGCCAGTCTCCTCGTCATGGCCCCGGCAAGTTTGCCATCGGGTGACCAGCCTGGGCCATGGTTTTCCTCCCTGTTGACTGGCTGCGCCGGCGTCGTCCGGCGCGGATTTTTCCGTCGGATTGCATACCTGTGCAAAATGGTTCGGATTTCGGACCAAAAACGCAAATTACCCTGTTGACGACCGCGCGCACCTGTCCTAGCGTTCCTCCCAGAAAGTCGGCCAGTCCGACAGGGAGAGAAAAAAGATACTGAAAAGGGCCCCGCTGTTGGGCCCTTTTTGCTTCTCTCCCCATGGCTTCAGAACAGGCGTACCAATTGGCGAATTCCAGCGCTTGCCGGAAAAATGCCCCTGACAGCGCCCCGCGCGCGTGCTAGCCATTTGCCAAACCACCTGTACAAACGAGACAGACGAGGCCCTTTGATGAAATTCCTTTCCCTTTCCGCCGCCATCCTGGCCGCTGGCCTTGCCCTCCCGCTGGCCGCACAGGAAGCAGCCGACGCAGACACCCCTTCCGCAGCGGAACAGGCTGGCCTGTCGCTTGGCCAACCTGAAGTTGGCAGCGCCTACAGCCGTGAAGTCTTTAACGATTGGGATATGCGCTGCATCGTGTCACCCGAAGGCCAGCCTGATCCGTGCCAGCTCTATCAGCTTCTCGTTGATGACCAGGGCAATGCGGTCGCTGAGTTCAATCTGTTCGACGTACCCGATGAAGGCGATCTGGCAGCCGGTGCCACCATCGTTACGCCCCTCGATACGCTGCTGACCGGTCAGCTGCGCATGGCCGTGGACAGCAACCCGGCGCGTGTTTATCCGTTCAGCTTCTGCCAGCAGATTGGCTGCTATGTGCGCCTTGGTCTGACGGCGGCAGACATCCAGAGCTTCCGCGCCGGAAGCGAAGCACGAATTGCCATCGTTCCCTTGCAGGCCCCCGATCAGGTCGTGCCGCTGACGCTGTCGCTGTCTGGCTTCACCGCCGGTTTCGAAGCGCTGGAAGCGTATAATGAAGAGGTCATCGCACAGCTTCGCGCCGCGGCCGCTGCCGCCGCCGAAGAAGGCGAAGCCGCGTCGCAATAATCCCGCGCGACGCGTGCCATTGGACAGACCCGCCCGGCACAGGCCGCGGCGGGTCTTTTCGTATCGGGATCAAGCCAGTTTGCGCAGCGCCAGCACCGCGTTCAGCCCGCCAAATGCGAACGCATTGGACAGAACCGCGCCAACGTCAGCGTCTCGCGCCACGTTCGGCACCACATCGAGCGCACATTCCGGGTCCGGTTCTTCATAGTTGATCGTCGGGGCGATCACCCCATCGGTCAGCGCCATAATGCAGGCCAGAAGCTCCACCGCGCCGGTGCCGCCGATCAAATGGCCATGCATGGATTTGGTTGACGAGATCATCAGCTCATCCGCGTGATGCCCGAAGACATCCGCAACCGCCGCGCATTCCACCTTGTCATTGGCCGCCGTTCCGGTGCCGTGAGCGTTGATATAGCACACATCCTCGGGGTTCAGGCGCGCATCCTTCAACGCCCCCGAGATGGCCCGCGCCGCGCCCTGTTTCGATGGCATCACGATATCTGCCGCGTCCGAGGTCATCGCAAAGCCCACGACCTCGGCCAGTATCTCGGCCCCCCGCGCTCGGGCGTGGTCGTAGTCCTCAAAAACGAACACCGCCGCACCTTCGCCCTGCACCATCCCATTTCGATTGGCACTGAACGGACGGCAGGCATCGCGCGACATGACGCGCAGCCCTTCCCACGCTTTCACGCCCCCAAAGCAGAGCATCGATTCCGATCCGCCGGTGATCATCACGGGGGCCATTCCGCAGCGGATCATGTTGAACGCCTGCCCCATGGCATGATTGGACGACGCGCAGGCAGTGGCGACGGTGAAGCTGGGGCCTTTGAGATTGAACTCCATGCTGACATGGCTTGCGGCGGCGTTGTTCATCAGCTTCGGCACGACGAAGGGATGGACGCGGTTCTTGCCCTCTTCGTAGACAGACCGGTAATTCTCATCCAGCGTCTGCATTCCGCCACCAGACGTACCAAGCACAACCCCGGATCGTGCCGCCAGTTCCCCGCTGAAGGTCAGACCCGACTGTGAGATCGCCTGCCGGGCCGAGATCAGGGTGAATTGCGTGAACCGGTCATAGAGCGATATCTGCTGACGGTTGAACAATGCTTCGGGGTCGTAATCCTTGATCTGCCCGCCGATCCGCACCGCCAACCGGTCTACATCACGGATTTCCAGATCCCCGATCCCGCAGCGGCCTTCTCGCATCGCTTCCTTGGTGGCGGCAACATCGGCCCCAAGCGCGTTGATCGTGCCTTGCCCGGTTATGACAACGCGCTTCATGTGGCCTCGGCCACAAGACCTTCGACCGCCTTTATGATGGCCGACACGCTGGAAATGTCGAAATCGCCTGCATTGGGTTCGTTGGCATTGAACGGCACCTGAATGTCAAAGGCTTCCTCAATGGCGAAGATGCTTTCCACCAGGCCAAGGGAGTCGATCCCAAGATCATCAAGAGTAGCGTCCAGCTTCACGTCTTCGACGTCAATCACCGCCTGCTCGGCAATGATCCGGATAACCTTCTCAGCAACGTCCGACATAGCACTTACATCCCTGACATCTCACCTGAGGCTGACTTAGTCATTGCCTGCCAGTTTTGAAACGGCTTTTTGCAGGTCCGCGACAGTCTTGGCCAGACGCGGCAAACGGCGGATCGCCTTGTAGCTCTCCACATGCGCCTCCATCTTGACGGCCGGATAGCCCAGAACCGCACGGCCCGACGGCACGTTGGACAAGATCTTGGTGGCCCCTCCGGCAATCACATCGCTGCCCACGGTCAGGTTATCGGCGACACCCACCTGTCCGCCGAACACAACCCGATCCCCTACGATGGTCGACCCCGCGACACCGGTCTGTGCGGCGAACAGGCAATCGCGCCCGACCTGAACGTTGTGGGCCACATGAACGAGGTTATCGAACTTGCAGCCATCTCCCACCCGTGTATCCCGGATCGTGCCCTTGTCGATGCAGGCATTGCAACCGATCTCGACATCATTGCCGACACGGACAGATCCAAGCGAATGAATGCGGGTCCAGCTTTGATCCACGGCCTCGGCCTGCCCCATGGATTCGCGGACCTGTTCCACCGTCGATTTCTCGGGCGTTACGAAAGACATGCCATCGCCGCCGACAACCGCGCCGGGATGGGCGATGAAGCGATCTCCGATATGTACCCGACTGCCCACACGCACCCCCTGCATCAGCAACGCGTCGTCGCCTATATGGGCGAGTTCTGCGACAGTGACATGACTGGCGATCCGCGCCCGCGCGCCGATAACCGCGCCGCGCCCGATCACCACAAACGGGCCGATGGCCGCGCCGATGCCGATGGTGGCGCTGTCGTGAATGACGGCCGTTGGGTGAATGCCCGGTGCGATCTCTGGCCCCGGGTCCAGCGCCGCCGTCAGACCCGCCAGCGCGTAGCGGGGGCGCGGGACGACGATGGCCGCCTCCAGCCCGTAATCTTGCCAATCCATATCCGGCCCCAATACCGCAGCCTTTGCCTGCCCGTCGGCCAGCCCTGCGGCATAGTCAGCAGACATCGCAAGTGCCAATTGTCGGGGGCCAGCCAGCGCCGGTTCCGAAAGGCCGTCGATCTCAAGATCCAGATTGCCGAAAGCCGAGGCCCCAAGAGCCTCGGCTATCTTTCCAATGGTCAGCGCCATGATCGTGCTCCGCAGCGAAGGTTGCTGCGACAGCTTTAGCTGGACACGATCGGGAGTTCCACCCCGGCCTGCTCCATCGCATTCCACAAAGCACGGTCCCGCCCATAGATGTCGCGACGGAAGTTCAGCTCTCCTTCAGGGGTCACGAAGGCCGTCCAGTACACGATATGGACCGGGATCTGCTGAACCAGGTCAACCTGCGTTTCCTGGCCGGAATTGAGGATGCGATTGAAATAGGTCTGCGGCTGCGATTCCTGGGGTGCCAGAAGGTGATAGGCAAGTTCCAGAGGCCGATGCACACGGACACAACCGTGGCTATAGGCCCGGGTTTCGCGGGCAAAGAGATTCCGAGACGGCGTGTCGTGCAGATAGATATTGTGCCGGTTGGGGAACATGAACTTCACCCGCCCAAGCGCGTTGCCCGGCCCCGGCCCCTGACGCAGGTCAAACGGGAAGGTCGACGCGGTGTATTGGCTGAAATCAATGCCCGCCCGGCTGACCTGCCGTCCACCTTGCAGCAACTCCAGATGGCCCGCAGCGGCAGGGTTGGCCTGCATCTGCGGCAGGTATTCGCCGATGGTGATCGAACGCGGCACATACCAGCTCGGATTGATCACCATGTGCTCCATCGTGTCGGAGAATTCAGGCGTAACCCGGTTCGACGGCGTCGCGCCGACAACAACGCGGGTTTCGAACGTGACCTCTTCATTGTCGATCACATAGGCGTGGTAGTCGGGGATGTTCACCAAAACATGCCGCGAGCCGCGCTCAGGATCTTCCCAGTTCAACCAGCGCTGCCGCTCCATTGCCAGGATCACCTGGCGCAGGCGTGTGTCCAGCCCGATATTCACCTCTTCAATGGTTGACGATCCGGCCACACCATCGGCCAGCAGCCCGTGTGCAGACTGAAAGCGCTGAACAGCGGCTTCCATATCGGCGTCGAAGACAGCGGTAGCAGAGCGTTCCATGTATCCCATGCGGATCAACCGGTCGCGCAATTGCACGACAGCTTGCCCGCGGTCGCCCAGTTCCAGGCGTCCGCCATAGACCGTAGATCCCCAGCCCCCGTCATTGGCCATCTGGGTCAGGCGCAGAAGTTCACGCTGGAGACGCAGGTATTCAGGATGCGCGGGCGGCAAGGCGCGGATCACTTCGTAGGGATCCGAGTCCACAAGCGAGTGCAGGAGATCGGTTGGATCACGACGCGGCAGATCCCGGTGAATCTCGCGCACCACGGAACCGGGGTCGAGAATGCCGGATTGAACATCATGCGCATAGCGCAGGAACATGGTCGAAGCCATGATTTCGGCCTGGCCGCGGCTATAGGGGTTGTCAGCATCCATGAACGCAGCCCGCAGCGCATCAGGGTCGTAGCGCCCGGCAGGCAGCCCGTGGTTGGCGGCCCCTTCAAGCGCCATCAACAGCGCATTGCGGCGCTCGGCGTCCTCGGTTCTGGTCCAGATCGGTTCAAACGCCCGTTCACGATAGAACTCGGCCATTTCATCATGCTCTGCTACGCCCTCGGCAATGGCCTGACGAAAGGCCGTTACCAGCGCCGAAGCAGGGGCAGGCAGCAGTATCGAGATGGAAAGGATCACTGCCAGAACGGGCAGCATTGATGGAAGAAATGTCTTTTTGGTCATCGGATCACCTGTTGCGCGCACGGATCACGGGTGTGTGAATACTAGATGACCTGCGACATTGGGGAGAGTCCATTCACATTTTCGAAAGATCTTCCTGATAGTTACATGAAAAATGCACAGTGTCTCCGATGCAACGCCTGCCGAAGAATCGGCCAATATCCCCGGAATAAACGCCTTTTTGGCGGATTTCTGCCGACAGGCACCCCTAGCGATGAAGGCTCCCCGATTGAGACTTTTAAGAAAGTTTCAATTGTGTCATAAAACGCACAGCTGGGGATGGACATGTAACAAGTCACTAGAAAGTGGCACTGGACGGAACGGGCAGAAGGACGGGGCAAATTCTTATGACTAAACCGACAATGACGCGGCGGTCGTTGCTTGGGGCATTCGCAGCTACAACAGTTGCAGCTGCCCCTTATGCAGCAAATGCTTTCGGAGTTCTTCGCGGCGGTGGCGACTATCGTAAACTGCGCATGTATTCCGCGAGAACTGGCGAAACACTCGACATGGTCTACTGGATCGATGGCGACTACATCCGCCCCGCGTTAGAGGAAATCTCCTACTTCATGCGCGACTGGCGCGTTGATGAATCTCACGATATCGACCCGCGCACGCTCGATATCATGGCCGCATCGCACAATCTTCTGGAAACACGGCAGCCCTATCTTCTGCTGTCTGGCTATCGGTCGCCCTCCACCAATGCTTTGCTGCGCTCTCGCTCTTCCGGTGTTGCCCGCAACTCGCTGCACATGCAGGGACAGGCTGCCGACCTCCGGGTAGAGGGGCGCTCGGTCCGTCAGGTTGCCGCAGCCGCCGAGTCCTGTAACGCAGGCGGTGTCGGGCGCTATTCCGGGTCCAACTTCACGCATATGGATTGCGGTCAGGTCCGAACCTGGGGCGGCTAAACCCATAGCTGCCGTTCGGCCCAAACGGCAGCCAAAAGACATCGAGGGACAGAAGAAAGCCGGCCAATTGGGCCGGTTTTTTTCATGTCAGATCGGTTCCACCGGGCATTCCGCCATCAACCGTTCCGCATCGGCGCGTTCACATAGTCGCGTGGCCTCGGTCATCACCGCGGCACTGGCCGCCGCCATGCCGCGTTGCAGGCAGTCAGGCAGGTCATCCCCGCGCGCCAAACCAAGCGTAAAGCCCGCAACAAAACTGTCCCCTGCACCGGTCTTGGACCGCACCGGGACCTTGGCTGCTCGGGATAACCAGCGGCCCTCTGCATCCGCAAGAACCGATCCTTCGGCGCCGCGCGCCAAAACCACCACCTGCGCCACCCCATCCCTGACCAGCGATTGCGCGAAATCGGCGCTGTCCCTGGCTGTGGGAAGGGAGCGCGCGGCCAATTCTTCCGCTTCTTCATGGTCCAGCCGGAGAACCGCCAGCCCGGCTATGCGACGTGCCTCCAGGGCGCGCAGTGCAGCGCCTGATGTGTCCAGCACCAGTCGCGCCTCAAGCTGATCGCAGAGCGTGACCAATCGGGCGGGGAAATCATCGGGGAAACCGGGCGGATGACTGCCGGACAAGACCACCAATCCGCCTTTTGGGATCACCTCTGCGATCTCGGACGTGGCGTGCGTGATCTCGGCAGCAGCCCATTCCGGGCCCGGAAAGATGAACCGGAACTGCTTGCCGGTGTCATCATCCATCACCGCAACGCTTTGGCGGGTTTCGCCCGGCGCCTCGATGATCCGAACGGGCAATCCCGTGCCCGCCAACAGCTTGGCCAACACGACGCCCATACCACCGCCCGCCGCGACCAGCGCAAGGCTTTCGCCCCCCAGTTCCGCAAGCGCCCGGGATACGTTGATCCCACCACCGCCAGGATCGAGCCGCGGCGCAGTGCAACGCAGTTTGGGTCCGGGGCGAACCCCGGCAGTGGAGGTATCAAGGTCCACGGCCGGGTTCAGGGTGATCGTCAGAATAGGGAGCATACCAAAGGGTCCGAAAAGGGCTGTTCCCCCCAACCCTATGGCAGGCGCAGCGCCCCGTCGAGGCGGATGGTTTCGCCGTTAAGATAGGGCATTTCGATCATGAACCGGGCCATCCGCGCGAATTCCTCGGGGTTGCCAAGACGGCGGGGGAAAATCACGTCGCTGGCAAGCTCTGCCATCATCTCCGGCCCCAGGCTTTCCAGCATCGGCGTCAGGAACAGGCCCGGCGCAATTGCGTTCACGCGGATGCCAAGCGAACCCATGTCGCGGGCCATTGGCAGCGAAAGCCCGGCAACCCCCGCCTTGGAAGCCGAATAAGCCGCCTGCCCCTTTTGCCCGTCAAACGCGGCGATTGAGGCAGTGTTGACGATCACCCCGCGTTCGCCGTCTTGATTGGGCTCGTTCTTCGACATTTCGACTGCCGCAAGGCGGGCCACGTTGAAGGCCCCGACAAGGTTGATATCGACGGTGCGCTGGAACGCATCCAGCGGGAACGGCCCCTTGGAACCCACGGTTTTCGCGCCGGTCACGATGCCCGCGCAGTTTACAACGGCGGTGATACCCCCCATGTCCACAACGCCTTGGGCAACACCCGCTGCAACACTGTCTTCGCTGGTCACGTCAACCTCAGCAAAGCTGATGCCGGGCAATGTGGCCATTTCGGCGCCCTTCGCCGCGTCGCGATCAAAGACCGTGACCATTGCCCCGGCCCCGGCCAGATAGCGCGCTGTTGCGGCCCCAAGCCCGCTGGCCCCACCGGTCACAATCACCTTTGCGTTTGCGATATCCATGGCTGCCTCCCTTCGGAATTGAACATACGTTCAATTACAAAAGGAAACGACGCAGCGTCAATCGAGACGCAACGTCGTTTCGGTCGCGCCGTGCCGGGCGCGGGAGGAACCGGTTCACCTGTAGTGAAGTGACACCCCGTCGCGGAACACATGCACCTTGTCCGGAGCGGCGGTCATAGTCACCTGCTGCCCGCGCAGATCCTTGTGGATGCCCTGCAATTTGGCGATCACCGTATCGGTATCTTGATTGGCGCTTGGCGCGGTGAAGTACAGCTGCGTGACCTCGCCCAGGGCCTCGATGATGTCGACCGTTCCGGCAAAGGCATAGTCGGCGGCATCGGTCTGGACCATGTCCTCGGGCCGAATGCCAACCTGCACATCAGCCCCCATATCCGCTTCGACCGACGGATAGTTAGAGGTGATGCGCCCTGCCCCATCTGCCAGTTCCAGCGTGGTGACATCGCCCGTTCCGACAATCTTGCCCGCCAGCAGGTTCATCGCCGGGCTGCCAATGAACTGCGCCACGAACGTGGACCGGGGACGCTCATAAAGCTCCAGCGGGCTACCCACCTGCGCGATGCCCTTGTTGGCCAGAACCACAATCCGGGTAGCAAGCGTCATCGCCTCCACCTGATCGTGGGTCACGTAGATCATGGTGGACTCCGGCATCTGTTCCTTCAGCTGAGCGATCTCGATCCGGGTCGCCACACGCAGGGCCGCGTCCAGATTGGAAAGCGGTTCATCGAACAGGTACACCTTAGGGTCACGCACGATGGCCCGGCCAATCGCCACCCGCTGCCGCTGTCCGCCGGACAGAGCCTTGGGAAGCCGATCCAGATAGTCTGTCAGTTGCAGCTTGTCTGCGGCGGCATTGACGGCGCTATCGATCTCTTCGCGCGATTTACCGGCGATCTTCAATGCGAACGCCATGTTGTCGCGCACCGTCATATGTGGATAGAGCGCATAGGACTGGAACACCATGGCAATGCCGCGTTGTGCGGGCGGCACGTCGTTCATCGGCTCACCATCGATGGACAGTGTGCCATCGGTGATTTTTTCCAACCCCGCGATCATCCGCAGCAGGGTGGATTTCCCACATCCCGAGGGGCCGACGAAAACGATCAGCTCGCCCGTCTTGATATCGAGGTTGATGTCATTGAGGACATTCACATCGCCATAGGATTTGACGACGTCCTTGAGGACGAGATCAGCCATCGGAGCTCTCCTGTGCTGCATAAAGGGCCTGCCATGGCCCAAGGGTCGAAGCGGTGCCGGTAAATGGCGCGGCCAGAACGGTCCAGTCGCCATCCGGCATGTCGATTGTCTGGGGGCTGTCCGTCAGGTTAAAGACGCACAGAACCGTGCGGAGGCCGAGCTTGCGGGTGAAGGACAAGATGCCATCCTGGGCCGAAAGCAGGGTGAAATCGCCTTTGGCAAGCGCCGGTTCCGTCGCGCGGAAGGTGATCATGCGGCGGTAGAAGGCCAACATGCTGTCGGCTTTGTCATCCTGCGCGGCCACTGAATGGGACAGGTGCTCCACCGCCACGGGCAGCCAGGGCTTGCCATCGGTAAAGCCGCCATTGGCATTGTCCGTGACCCAGGGCATCGGTGTGCGGCATCCGTCACGGCCCTTGAATTTTGGCCAGAAGCGGATCCCGTAGGGATCTTGTAGATGCTCAAACGGAACGTAGGCCTCGGTCAGGCCCAGTTCCTCGCCCTGATACAGACAGGCCGACCCGCGCAAGGATAAAAGCAGCGCCGCATAGACACGTTGCGCCGGTTCCGACAGGGTCCAGCGGCTGGCATGACGCACCACATCATGGTTGGAGAATGCCCAACAGGCCCATCCATCACCGATCGTCTCTTCGTAACGTGTCAGAACCTCGCCGACGCGTTCCGCGGTTGGGGCAATACCGGACAGGAAATCGAACGAGTAGCACATCTGCACCTTGTCGCCGCCTGATGTGTATTCCGACTGAATCTCCAACCCGTATTGGGCATCACCCACCTCGCCCACGGCGATGGCGTCGAACTCATCCATCACCTTGCGGAAGCGGCGCAAGAACGTGAGGTTTTCCGGCTGGTTCTTGTCGTATAGGTGGTCCTGCCAGTTATAGGGATTCACCTCGGGCGCGATGGTGGAATTGCGGGCCTCTGGGGCCAGCGCCGGGTTGTCGCGCAATTGCTGATCGTGGAAGTAGAAGTTGATCGTGTCCAGACGGAAGCCATCGACGCCTCGTTCCAGCCAGAACCGCACCACGTCCAGCAAGGCGTCCTGCACATCAGGGTTATGAAGGTTCAGATCGGGCTGTTCGGACAGGAAATTGTGCAGGTAGTACTGCATCCGCTCGCCGTCCCATTCCCAGGCCGAGCCACCGAAGATGGACAGCCAATTGTTGGGCGGCGTGCCATCGGGCTTGGCATCGGCCCAGACATACCAATCGGCGCGGGCGTTTTCCCGGCTCTGACGGCTTTCCTGAAACCATGTGTGCTGGTCCGAGGTGTGGCTTATCACAAGGTCGATCAGAACTTTGAGCCCCAGGTCATGGGCCCGCGTGATCAGCGCGTCGAAATCCCCGAGCGAGCCGAACATGGGGTCCACATCCCGGTAATCCGAGACGTCATAGCCGAAATCCAGCATGGGCGAACGGAAGAAGGGCGAAATCCAGATCGCATCGACACCAAGACGGGCGATATGATCCAACCGATGGATGATCCCCGACAGATCGCCAATGCCGTCGCCGTTGCTGTCCTGAAAGCTGCGCGGATAGATCTGGTAGATCACCGCCCCACGCCACCAGTCGTTGTCGACAAGGCCTTCACTGGCCGGGGTCATGTCTTGCATGAGGTTCATGGGTCTTGGAGCCCTTATTTAACCGAGCCGGCCAGAAGGCCGCGCACGAGGTAGCGTTGCATGGTGAAAAAGACGAGAACCGGCACCGCGATGGACACGAAGGCCGCCGCCGCCAGAATGCCCCAATCGCCGCCGCGCGATCCAAGCAGATCGTCGGCAATACGCACGGTCATGACCTTGGAGGCATCATCAGAGGGCAGGAATACCTTGGCGACCAGCAGGTCGTTCCATGTCCACAGGAACTGGAAGATGGCAAAGCTGGCCAGCGCCGGAAAGCTGAGCGGCAGAATGATCTTGGTGAAGATCTGGAAATCCGTGGCCCCATCGACCTTGGCGCTTTCGATGATGTCGCGCGGTAGCCCGACCATGTAGTTGCGCAGCAAGTAGATGGCGAGCGGCAGGCCAAACCCGGTATGCGCCAGCCAGATACCGACAAAGCTCTGCCCGATACCGATCTGGTTGTGCAGGTTGAGAAGCGGCACCAGCGCCAGTTGCAGGGGCACCACCAGAAGGCCGACAATGGCGGCAATCAGCAAGCCCCGCCCCGGAAAATCCATCCAGGCCAGCGCATAGGCCGCGAAAGCCGCGATCAGGATCGGGATGACGGTGGAGGGGATCGTCACCGTGAACGTGTTGATGAAGTTGCGGAAGACGCCGTTTTCATCTGACAGGATATCCCAGAAGGATTGTCCATCTGCATAGGCTTCCTCACGTTCCTCTGAGGTCTGTGCGGTCAGGATGGTCAGGTAGTTGTCCATCGTGAAATCCGGCGGTGTTTCCGCGCCAAAATAGATGCGAAGTCCGCGCGCGTCGGGTTCCTCGGCCGTGGTGTAACGATAGCTCCCATCTGCGTTGACGGTCAGCGTGCCACCATCGCGGGTCTCGCCCTCGGTACCGGCGGCATAGGCCGTGGGTTCACGACCCGTCACACCAAAGGCAGTGATCGCGGCCTCGCCGCTGCTGAAAGCTTCGGCCACTTCGGACGAGGCGAAGATATTGCCCTCGGTCACCCAAAGATCGCCTTCCCGTACCGGTTCGCTGTCATCCGCGCGGGTGCGATAAGTCAGCTCGACCGAAAATGGCGCGTTCCACCAGCCCGAAGCGGTAATCTGGTCGCGGTCCCGGAAAGACGACACGAAAAGACCCACGGTCGGCACCAGCCAAGCAATGACGAGCAACGCCACCGTCAGGTTGACCGCCCATTTCAGGCCAGAGCTCTTGCCTGCGATATTGTCCATCAGCGCATCTCCTTCTGGGCCTGGCGGATGTTCCAGATCATCACGGGCAGCACCACGATCATGATCACCACGGCCACGGCGGTCGCCCGCCCGTCATCACGGAACATGAAGCTCATCATGTAGCTGGGTAGAATTTGAGTGCCGAAATTGCCGCCGGTCATCGTGTAAACGATGTCAAAGACCTTGAGCACGAGGATGGTGATCGTCGTCCAGACCACCACGATGGTGCCCATGATCTGCGGCACCTTGATCTTGAAGAAAAGCTGGAACGGATTGGCTCCGTCGATAATCGCGGCTTCAACCGTTTCCTCGGGGATGCCCCGCAGGGCGGCTGACAGGATCACCATGGCAAAGCCGGTCTGGATCCAGACAAGGATCGCCATCAGGAAGAAGTTGTTCCAGAAGGGCACCTGCACCGGGTCCATAGGATCAAGCCCGATCGCATCGCGCAGCGCATTGATGATGCCGATATCGGGATCACCCGCATAGACGAACTTCCAGATCAGCGAGGCACCCACAAAAGAGATGGCCATCGGCATGAAGATCAGCGATTTGGCGATATTGCCCCACGAAAGGCGATCTGTCAGCTGCGCCACAAGAAGGCCGAGGAAGGTTGCGGCGGCAGGCACGACCAGCGCCCAAAGAGCGTTGTTGAACAGAGCCTGCAAAAATTCCGGATCATCGAACAGAAACAGATAGTTATCGAGCGCGATAAACTCATCCCCTGCCCGGTTATGCATTGACCGCCAAAGGCTGCCGATCACCGGGTAGACAAGGTAGAGCGACAGCGCGCAAAGCGCGGGAAACAGGAACAACCAGGGCCGGACGGCGGTGGCGTGGTTGATGTTGCGACCTGCATTGCGGCCACGGGCCGGGAAGATCACTTTGTCGAGGATCAGGTTCGCGGCGTAGAAATATCCGATGCACCCGAACACACCCACGAATATTGTTATCACACCCTGCAAAAGCGGTGACATGACCTTCTCCTCCCAAAATCAGGTCTGAACGGTCCGGGCCACACACGGTGGCGGCCCGGACCAATTGGTCTTTACTGCATCGAGTCCCAACGATCCTGGATCGCCTGTGCCACATCAGCGGCGTCGGCACCCGAGGTATAGTCGACCATACCGGTCCAGAACGCGCCTGCGCCGATTTCACCGGGCATCAGGTCGGACCCGTCGAAGCGGAAGGTGGTCGCGCCCAGAAGGATCTCGTTCATTGCGCGCTGCGCATCAGTTGGGAACACATCCAGATTGACGCCGCTATGCGGGGTCAGGAAGCCGGATTGTGCCATCCAAAGCTCGTGCGCGATCGGGGTTTGCAGGAACTCCATGAAGGCATGTGCTGCCGGGGCATCGTCGGTGATCGCCCAAAGCGTGCCCGCACCAAGCACCGGGTTGCCAAGATCGCCTTCCTCGTAGGACGGGAAGTAGAAGAAGTCAGACTCCGCGCCTTCCGGGAAGAAAGTGGGGATGAACGACGCCTGGCGATGCATGTAGCATTCCGGCGGATACGAGAAGAGACCGGCCGGGCTGTCGCGGAAGTCGGTCGTTGCGACGGCGCTGGCGCCTCCGTTCACATACGCGTCGTTGCGGGCGAAATGGCCGAACGCCTCAATGGCGCCAACGATGCGTTCGTCGGTGAAGGGGATCTCGTTCGTCACCCAGCCATCATAGACATCGGCAGGCTGCGTGCGCAGAAGCATATCTTCAACCCAGTCGGTCGCGGGCCAACCAGTCGCAGCACCGGAACCCAGCCCGATACACCAGGGCGTGCCGCCATCGGCCACGATCTGGTCGGTGAGCGCCATCAGCTCTTCCATCGAGGTCGGGATGTCATAGCCCGCTTCATCAAAGGCTTCGGGGCTGTACCAGACCAACGATTTCAGGTCGACCTTGTAGAAGAAGCCGTAGAGCGCGTCTTCGCCATCGGGGCCTGCATAGGTGCCCAGATCGACCCAGGAATCACCAGCTGCATAGTTGGCGGAAATCCAGTCGCCTGTCCCATCGGCAAGCGGGGTCAAAAGGCCGCGAGAAGCCATATCTGCGGCCAGGCCGGGCTGCGGGAAGACCGCGATGTTGGGGGCGCTGCCCGCCTGCGTGGCGATCACGATATCCTGCTCAAAGCTGTCAGAGCCGGAATAGTTCACGGTCGCGCCGGTGGCCTCTTCGAAATAGACAAGAATGCTTTCCACCAGCTCGGCATCGGGGCCGATCCAGGGGCCGGTGATCGACAGGGTCTGACCGCTCAGATCGGTGGAACCGGCGAATGCTTCAAAGCTGTCCCAGTTGAAGGCACCTTCGCCGGGCGCGAACATCATGTGTCCGTCGGCCTGCGCCATACCTGCGGTCAATGCCAGCACTGCGGTGCCGGCGAGTAACGATTTGTTCATGGTTTCCTCCCAAGAATGGGCCGAGGCCCTTGTTGACTGGAACGCACTGGATGCGTTTCCAAAGCGCTTTGGCACTTCACTAGGCATCCGTGATTCCCGGTTTTCTGTCAATGAGGATTGTCCAAAACACGTGAAAAGAGGGCATATTAGGGCGATTTTTCCACCTCTGGCTGTGGAATTGACCTTTGACAGCCCTGAATTTTCAGGGATACTGCCCAAAGTTTTAAAGCGCTTTGGGTTCTCTCGTGGCTATGAATCTCAAACAGTTGTCCGAATCTCTGGGCCTGTCGCAGACCACGGTCAGCCGGGCCCTGAACGGCTATCCGGAGGTTAGCGAAGCGACGCGGCAAAGGGTGGAAGACGCGGCTCAGCGCCACAACTACCGCCCCAACACCCGTGCCCGAAGCCTTGCAACCGGCCGCGCCCACATGATCGGCCACGTCATCCCGATCTCGACCCGCCACGAAATGATGAACCCGGTCTTTTCCGACTTCATTGCAGGGGCCGGTGAAGCCTATGCCAAGGCAGGGTATGACATGACCCTGTCAATCGTGCCGGATGATGCGGAAAACGCCACCTATCGCAGTCTCGCGCAGAAAAAGACCGTCGATGGAATCGTGATTCACGGCCCGCGCGCTGATGAGCGGCGGATCAAGCTGTTGCAAGAACTGGACCTGCCCTTCGTTGTGCATGGCCGCGCCTCGGCGGAAGACAGCGATTATTCCTGGGTAGACGTGAATAACCGCCGTGCCTTTTCCCGCGCGACGGAACTGTTGCTGGATCTGGGGCATCGCCGGATCGCATTGGTCAACGGCCTTGAAGACATGGATTTCGCCATTCGGCGTCGTCAGGGCTATGAAAAAGCACTGATGGAACGCGGGCTTCACCCGGACCCGGCGCTTGGGGCCAGTGACGAGATGACCGAGCATTACGGCTATGATACCGCCCGCCGGATGCTTGCGCAGGACGCTCCGCCAACCGCCTTTCTGGTCTCGTCCCTGATTTCCGCCATCGGGGTGCGCCGTGCGCTGGAAGAAGCCGATCTCAAGATGGGCCGCGATGTCAGTGTCATCACCCATGACGATGAACTGAGCTACCTGGGCAATGGCAAGGACGTGCCCATTTTCACCGCCACCCGGTCTTCCGTACGCGAGGCGGGCCGGATCACAGCCACTACATTGCTGGAACTGATCGAAGATCCGAACCGCACCCCGCGCCACCACCTTCTTGAAGCCGAACTGATGCTTGGCCGCTCGACCGGCCCTGCCCCGCAAGAAAGCTGACATCATGACATGGACACGCCAGGACTTCCCCGAAGGCTTTCTCTTCGGGGCCGCGACCTCCGCCTACCAGATCGAGGGGCACGATTTCGGCGGCGCTGGCCCCACCCACTGGGACAGTTTCGCCGCCACGCCCGGCAACGTGGTGCGCGCCGAACATGGCGGGCGGGCCTGCGATCATTATCACCGGATGGACGAAGACCTCGACCTGCTGAAGGCGCTGAATGTCGATGTCTACCGGTTCTCGACATCCTGGGCTCGGGTGCTGCCAGAGGGGACGGGCACGCCAAACCCGGACGGGCTCGATTTCTACGACCGTTTGGTTGACGGGCTGCTGGAGCGGGGCCTGAAGCCTGCCGCAACGCTTTATCACTGGGAACTGCCGCAACCTCTGGCCGACAAGGGCGGCTGGCGCAACCGGGATATCGCAGGCTGGTTTGCCGATTTCACCGAAACGATCATGGGCCGGATCGGAGATCGGGTGTGGTCTGCTGCCCCCATTAACGAGCCATGGTGCGTCGGCTGGCTGAGCCATTTTCTTGGCCACCACGCCCCCGGCCTGCGCGACATCCGCGCCACGGCACGCGCCATGCATCATGTGTTGCTGTCGCATGGGCGGTCCACTCAGGTGATGCGCGGTCTGGGGATGACCAACTTGGGCGGCGTCTTCAACATGGAATGGGCCAATCCGCTGGATGACAGCCCCGAGGCAGCACGCGCCGCGGCCACCTACGACGCCTACTACAACCGTTTCTTCCTTGAGGGCATCTTCAAGGGCGCCTACCCCACAGAGGCGATGGAAGGTCTTGAGCCGCATCTGCCCGATGGCTGGCAGGATGATTTCGCCACCATCGGCGCACCGCTCGACTGGATCGGCCTGAACTACTACACCCGCAAGAACATCGCCCCTGCCCCCGGCCCATGGCCCGCGCTGGCGGAAATCGACGGCCCCCTGCCCAAGACCCAGATGGGCTGGGAGATCTATCCCGACGGGCTCTACCAGTTTCTCAAACGCACCGCCGATCTGGTGCCGGACCTGCCCATCTACGTGACCGAAAACGGCATGGCGAATGCAGATGTGCTGGCAGGCGGGGCAGTGAACGACCCCGAGCGGCTGGCCTATATCGACGCCCATCTGGACGCCTGCCGCCGCGCCTTGGCCGAGGGCGTGGACCTTCGCGGCTATTTCATCTGGTCGTTGATGGACAATTACGAATGGGCGCTTGGTTATGAAAAACGCTTCGGACTGGTCCATGTGGACTTCGAAAGCTTGAAGAGAACGCCCAAAGCGTCCTATCACGCCCTCGCGCAGCGTTTGCGCTAACCAAAGGGAAGCCAGCCTATGCACCGTGACATTTCGCTCGTGGCCGATATCGGCGGCACCAATACCCGCGTGGCACTAGCCCGCGGCTTCGAGGTGCAGCGCGACACGGTGCGACGCTATTCCAATTCCGGTGTGTCTGGGCTGGACGTGCATCTGGCCCGTTACATGGCCGAAATGCAGCCCGGTGCCCTGACCGGGGCCTGCGTGGCGATTGCCGGCCCGGTGCGCGATGGCGTGGGGCAGATGACAAACCTGGATTGGCGGGTGGACCGCGACGGATTGGGGGACGCCACCGGCGCGCGCAAGCTGGCGGTTCTCAATGACCTGCAGGCGCAGGGGCACGCGCTTGGCCATCTCGAAGAAAGCGACCTCAGCCGACAGCTGCCGCAACCAGAGTCCGCCCGCCACGCGGCCAGGTTGGTGGTGGGGCTTGGCACAGGCTTCAACGCGGCCCCCGTCTATGACACTGCGGGCGGGCGTTTCGTGCCGCCCTCTGAATGCGGCCATATCACCATGCCCCGCCACACCCGGGCACTGGCAGCGCTGGCCGAGGCACTGCAACCGCGCCACGGGTTTGCCGCCGTCGAAGACGCGCTTTCGGGCGGTGGCTTTGTCCGCGTCCACAGGCATTTGCATGGCGAGGATCTGGAAGGGGTTGAGATCATCTCCCGCCTGTCCCAGGGCGATCCGAAGGCGACCGAAACCGCGCGCCTCTTCATTGAGCTTCTGGGCGCGGTCATGGGCGACCTTGCGCTGGTCCACCTGCCCTTTGGCGGGCTCTACCTGATCGGCGGCATGGCCCGCGCCATCACCCCCTGGCTGGAACCGCTCGGCTTTGCCGACGCGTTCCGGGATAAGGGACGGTTCACGAACTTCATGGGACAGTTCGGGGTGGCAATCGTTCTGGATGACTATGCAGCATTGACCGGTTGCGCCGCGCATCTTGGTCATTTGCCGATTGGCTGAGCGCCATCGCCCACCCTGCTTCATTTTTTTTACTCTGCATGCGTCAAGCCCCCTTGCACCCCGCCCGCTCCTTGGGCTATCCCCGCCCGGCACGGAGAGGTGGCCGAGTGGTCGAAGGCGCACGCCTGGAAAGTGTGTAGGCGGGAGACCGTCTCCAGGGTTCGAATCCCTGTCTCTCCGCCACTTGCCCCCGCGAAAGCGTTCTCCCGATCCGGCCGCGGCCGGATTTTTCCATTGTTTTCGGGGGTTATGGGGGTGAGGCTGTTAACCGGCGCATTCCTCACAGGGCCGGAAAGCGTTCTCTCCGGGCCGATATTCTCCAGACCTGTTGCCTTCGCCGTTTTGGTGAATTTTCTGTAAGATATTGAAAACGTGCTGAATTTCGAGGGGTGCAGGTGAGCACTTCGACGTCGGTCTCGACCGCGTTAAGCGACCCGGTTCGAACGTCACTCCTTTAAACGACGTCACTTGGCTTGAAGGCATTGACGTAAGGTGAAGGCGCTGGGAAAATCAGAAAAAAGGGATGGCAACAACAGACCGCCTACCATTTTCTTCAGCTTCGCCATCGGTTTACACGCAGATGTCTTCGGCAAGGAGCCGCATGTTGGTGAGCAGTAATGAGGTGGTCGCAGAAAAACCAAATCTGTCGTGTCATTGGCTCATCTCGAGGTGGTCATCTCCACAGTGGATGGTGGTCGTGACGCTTGACCTTATCAAGGGAGAGTACGACGGTATTGGTGGTTCTTTTCGGGAGCTACGTACAGACGCTTGGTTTCGGCAAGAAATGAAACGGGCGCGCAGAACGGTGGCATTGATCAGGAGATGAAACGAATTGGATGAACTGATCGAATTCAATAGGTCCGTCGTTGGCGAAGTCACTGCAGAAGCATCAGCAAGTGGTATTTCGCAGACTGACGCATTTTTTGAACGGATGGCTGCCCTCCTGGAAGCAGAAGGTGAAATTGCGACCGCTGACCGAGTTACGTTTCTCGCCAGCAGTCAGGGCAAGACCGTAAGGCTCGACGGGATTGGCGGAGACCCGCGTGAGTCCGAGGGTATACTTAGCGTCATCGTCAGCGATTTTCATGATGGAGACGCGGCGGTTAAGATCAATGCAAGCGATGCCAAGAAGGCCTTCGGCCACCTAATCAACTTTGTCGCTGCCGCGCGTCGGGCTGCCTTCCGGGAGGACCTGATCGAGGGGAGTGCTGAAGCAGGTGCCGCCTCAATTATTACATCGGCGTGGTCATCCATAACGAAGATCAAACTCATTCTCATGACCAACGCGACCTATAGTGCCAGGACAGACGCGGTTCTTGCGGGCAAGATTGATGGCATTCCAGTTGGGTGGCCTGATCTGACTGGTCCGGTTTGATTGTTAGTGCATGATCGGCCTTTGGTCCATCTGGACGACGGCCTCG